>NVTR01000072.1 GCA_002732955.1 Marinosulfonomonas sp. | reverse complement strand
TGACGATGGGTTAATCCGGGACGACCTGTTCTGGGCATTTCATATCCTTCATTGCAAACATCTAAATATCAGATGTTGCGATGACCGATTGAATGCACCTCTGCCTTCTTCAGGATCTCATTGGCTTGGCGCAGTTCACGATTCTCCCGTTCCAGGGCTTTGAGACGTGCCTTTTCGTCGCTGGTTAAGACACTGCGTTCACCGCCATCGCATTCCGCCTGCCGACACCATGCCCGCAACTATCGCCCGAGCAGCCAAGCTTTGATGCAATCGTCTTGTAAGCAGCGTTATTGCTTGGATAATTCGTGCGGTTTTCTTTGAAAAGCCGAACACCGCGTTCGCAGAATTCAGCCGTGTAGGTCGGGGTATGTTTTWGCTGTGTCATAGGGTCCATCCTTGGAGAGTTTTAATCTCCGGTAAACCCGGGGCGGTTCATTTCTTCTGCCGCCATGACCTTCAGAACATCTGGCAGGGTCTTTCCAAGAGCCGCGCCCTTGTAGCGTGATTTCTTGCGAAGGGTTTGGTGGCTCTGGGTTAGGTGAACCTGCCCACCCGTAACCTCCAACTCACGGTGGCACCGAGCAGGTTGCCCATGATCGCCGGTTCGACGTCTTCGTCCTCGCACTCAAGGATGTCATGCAGACCCCAAAAGCCGTATTCAAGGTTTTCGTCTATGTCCCCTGAGTCAAACTGTTCTGCAGCTTGTTTGCCGAAGCGGGCCTCAACCATGGCCAAGGTCCTCTCCCGCACTGTCTCGGCCTCCACCTTACGGAACAGGGCTTCTACCTCTTGATGCACTTTTAGCCGCTTCCTGAGCATTCCCTCGTAGGACTCACCGAGGTTTCGGTAGATGTGGGTCTTCCCTATCAAAGACAGGAGGCGTTTGGGGACGTTACGCTTGTAGCGGTAAGTACCCTAGGGTCTCTGTTGGACATAGCGTGGCAATTTCATGCGAGAATCATCAATGCTCATGGCTGAGACGGTTAGCCTGTCTGCGACGAAGCTGGTAGCGTTCCTGACGAAAGGGTCCACAAAAGGGTCCGAAAAATGGTCCACTTCCCCTTGGTTTCTTTGTTTATATAACAAAATCAAGGTAACATGGCTCCGGCGGTAGGGATCGAACCTACGACAAATTGATTAACAGTCAACTGCTCTACCGCTGAGCTACGCCGGAATACCGATGGCGGATATAGCAAGCGTCTGCGGCCCCGTCCAGAGGGATTTAGCACAAAATTATGCTGTTTCAATTGATTTCAGGTTAAGTGAAAACTTGCTTTAAAACCTAAAGGGCCTAAGGGTTGGGCCTTGGAAGATTGAACGAGATCAATGAGATGGGCAAAAACATTACGCTCGGCCGCTGGTGCTAATTCTGGCGGAATGTCGGTGTAGATGGTTTTGGTCAGGCTGGATATGTTTGTTGGGCCGGTTTTCAAAGCGTCCAGAATTGAGTGTTCTCGCTTGCGGCGGTGGTTGATCAGCCATTTGGCGCGGGCGTTAGGTTCGGCAATTGGGTCCCCGTGACCGGCGTAAAACATGCGGGAATTCAATTCTGCCAGACGGGCAGTTGAAGACATAAAATCTGTCAGGTCTCCGTCTGGCGGGGAAACAAGCGATGAAGCCCAGCCCATAATATGATCGCCTGTGAACACAACGTCATCCCATTGGAAACACAGATGATTACCCATATGGCCCGGTGTCCAAAGCGCAGTTAATTCCCAATCTTCGCCGGAAACAGATTGCCCGTTGACCAGGGTATCATCTGGCGCGAAATCAATATCAACGCCTTCACCGCCTGCTGTCAGACCGGTGCGGGCAAGTTGTTTCATAATAGTGCTGCGCCCGGCCTTTGCATCACCGAATGCCAAAACCGGGGCACCTGTCGCGTGCGACAAGGCGTCAGCAAGGGGRGAATGGTCAAGATGGGCGTGGGTAACAAAAATATGGCTGATGGTTTCGCCAAAATCCAATGCCCCAAGAATATTTTGCAGATGTTCGGGCTTGTCTGGGCCGGGGTCAATTATTGCAACATTTCCTGTACCTACAATATAGGTGTTGGTCCCCCAGTGGGTCATCGGGGAAGGATTGTCTGCCAGCACCCGGCGCAGGCCTTCTTGCAGAAATTCGACGGTTTTTGGTCGTTGTGTGTTCATATTTGCTTTCTAATCCCTGTGGACTAAGGCTACCAATAGATTATGAATTTTGATTGGCTGAAACGATATATGCCCCGTGGGCTATATGGCCGGGCGGCTTTGATATTACTGCTGCCAATTGTAACCCTGCAATTGGTGGTTTCGGTGGTGTTCATTCAGCGCTATTTCGAAGACGTTACCAGGCAGATGACCAAGAGTCTGGTGCTTGATATACGCCTGCTTCAGGAAGAAATTGATACATCTGCGACAATATTAGAAGCTACCGCTCGATTGGCGCGATTAGCGGGGCCATTGCGTGTCGATATCACCCTGCCATCTTTCGATTTGAAGACCCAGGATCAGCGGCTATTTTACGATCTTTCCGGGCGCATCGTGATCCTGACACTGCATGAACAGATCGACGCGATAACAGGCGTAAACCTGACGGAAAATTCCCGCCTTGTGGCACTGTGGCTTGAGACGAAACAYGGCCCTGCCAAGATCACACTTGGCCGCAACCGGGTGTCGGCGTCAAACCCGCATCAGTTTCTGGTGCTTGTGATATTTGTCAGCGCTCTGATGACGCTTGTCGCCTTCATGTACCTGCGAAATCAATTGCGCCCGATCAAACGRCTGGCCCACGCGGCGGAGGCATTTGGCAAGGGGCGGGTGGTAGATTACCGGCCCGCGGGCGCAATCGAAGTACGTGCGGCCGGGCGGGCATTTTTGGATATGCGCGGCCGGATTGAGCGCCACATTGAACAGCGAACCCTTATGCTTTCAGGGGTCAGCCATGACCTGCGCACGCCGCTTACGCGGCTAAAGCTGGGGTTGTCGATGGTGGAAGGTGACGTTGAAACCAAGGATATGGAATTAGACATTGCGGATATGGAGCATCTGCTGGACGCGTTCCTGRCGTTTGCGCGGGGTGATGCGCTGGATGATCTGGAAGAAATCAATCCGCTGGAGTTGCTTGGAAAAATTGTAGATGACACAAAACGCACTGGCGGGGATATTGTATTGGGTACAGTGACGGGCCAAGGCACGGCGATGTTGCGACCAATGGCGATACGTCGCGCACTCGAAAATCTTGTGGGGAATGCGCTTCGCTATGGGCGAAAAGCRATTGTAAACATTGCATTGACCGAAAAATCGCTGAAGATCTGGATCGAAGACGACGGTCCGGGTATTCCGGCCAATCAGCGAGAAGTCGCGGTGCGCCCGTTTGCGCGGCTTGATGCGGCGCGCAATCAGGATCAGGGCAGCGGAGTTGGGTTGGGGTTGTCGATTGCAAATGATATTGCGCAGCGCCACGGCGGTATTTTGCGGTTGGGTGAAAGCGAAGACCTTGGCGGGCTCCGGGTTGATTTGATTTTACCGCTTTAGGGCTGTTTATTATTGGTTGGCGGCCCATATCAAAAGGGCAGGCAGGAGATAAGAAATGACATTTCGCCCGATYAGATCAACTTCTTTGGCAACACCTACCCTAGAGGGTGCGGGGGTGCATCTGTACCGTGCTTTTGGTTTCGGCGACACGACGCAAAGTGATCCGTTCCTGTTGTTTGATGATTTTCGCAATGACGAGCCGGATAAATTTGAGAAGGGTTTCCCATGGCACCCACACCGCGGGATTGAAACGATTACTTATGTGCTTGAAGGWGARGTTGAACACGGCGATTCCCTTGGAAATAAAGGCGTATTGGGGCCGGGGKCGGTACAATGGATGACAGCCGGGTCAGGTATCATGCACCAGGAAATGCCCCGTGGDAATGCCGCMGGYAARATGCACGGGTTTCAATTGTGGGCAAACCTGCCGGCGGCGCATAAGATGACCGCGCCTCGGTATCAGGATATACAGGGCAGCGATATTCCCGAGATTATTGACGATGATGGCACCCGTGTGCGGGTGATTATTGGCAAGTTCTGGGGGCAGGCCGGGCCGGTGGATGGCATTGCCGCCGAGCCAATGTATCTGGATATATCTGTGCCGCCGAATGTGAAAAAGATTTTGCCAGTGGACACCTATTCACAAGCGTTTGCCTATGTGTTTGCCGGGGCGGGGGCGTTTCGCGATGCCTCTAGCCCGGTAGGTGTTCGGGTAGAAAAGGAAGTGAACGGACAGGAATTAAACATTCGCGATATGTCCGGTAATCGCACACTGGTGCGGTTTGATACCGGCGACGAGGTTTGCGTACAGGCCGGTCCGCAAGGCATGCGATTTCTGTTGGTGTCGGGGCGTCCAATTCAGGAACCGGTGGCCTGGCATGGGCCAATYGTGATGAATACCCGGGATGAATTRCGTCAGGCGATGAAGGATTTGCAGAACGGCACCTTTATCMAGTCGCAGATTTAGKCATTTGTGCYGYAACACTRTAGGCGGAAAAGGGCATTCGAATGTCAGAGACATTGATCACGTCAGAAGTCGATTTTGCGGCTGAAGGCAAACAAACCGGCTATCYGAGGGTGCCCCATTCCGTACATCGCAGCGCCTATGGCTGGATTCCGATCCCGATTGTGGTCATCCAAAATGGTGACGGGCCAACGGTATTGCTGACCGCCGGAATTCATGGGGATGAGTATGAGGGCCAGATCGCGCTTGGAAAACTAATCCGGGAGCATGAACCTGAAGATATTACCGGTCGGTTGATAATTCTGACAATGGCCAACTAYCCGGCAGCAGAGGCRGGGACGCGCAATTCACCAATTGATAGTGGTAATCTGAACCGGATGTTTCCCGGTGACAGGCTGGGTACGCCAACCGAAATGATAGCCCATTACATCGAAGAGGAATTGATGCCGCTTAGTGATTTTTTCTTTGATTTCCATTCCGGGGGGTCGTCGTTGATGTATCCGTCAACTTTGTTGCGCGGGTTGGGCCATTCTGAARATGAGAGCAAAATGCTGCTCAGTTTGCAGCAGGCATTTGATGCGCCCTATGCYTGGGTTTTCCAAAGCGGGGGTGGTCCAAACACCACAGCGCGCACGGCGCTTGGGGCGGCCGGGCGCAAGGGCGTAATCGGGGTAATGGCGGAACTCGGCGGTGGYGGCGAAGTATCGAAAGAAATTYTGGCCCAGACCGAGCGCGGCATCAAAAGAATGCTGCACCATGTTGGGGTGCTGCCCGGATATGTGCCGGACAAGGCAAATGGCACCAGAGAATTAAAGATCAGCAGTTCGGCCTACGCCTATGACRTCGGCTTGTTTGAACCGTTTTTTGAGATTGGTAATGAAGTGGCCAAGGGCGATAGGGCAGGCGCGATACATTTTCCAGACGAACCGTGGCGCGGGCCGGAACCGGTTAAGTTTGACAGCAGCGGTGTTGTGCTGTGCCGACGCGTTCCCGGCAAAGTCGTACGCGGCGATTGTCTGTTTCAGATCGGCAGCGATTTTGAATAAGATCTGGTAGTGCAGCCAGTTCCGGGCTGACCCAGATAACTCAAAAACCGAATTATCATGGGCAGCATRCGAAAGAGTCGTTTGACAGRTCAATAAATGCCCCACACRAAAATTGCATGCGGATCAGTGCATTGCGGTWATTATCYCKCCAAACGATTTTGTCTTCAGGTTCTYTAACCCATTATTTTCACAAACCGGCCAACCATTCATCATCCGACTCTTCSGTGATGCCCTCAAACAGGGGCGTCGACAGATATCGCTCACCGGTGTCGGGCAGCATCGCTACAATCTGAGAACCGTCTTTCGCGTCGGCAGCGATCTTAAGGGCGGCCGCWACAGTGGCTCCTGCGGAAATTCCACAGAAAATTCCTTCCTTAGTTGCCAGATCAAGCGCCGTTTGGATGGCTTCCTTATCAGAAATATGGACAATTTGATCCGCAATATTGCGATCCAGAACCGTTGGCAGGAAATCGGGCGTCCACCCCTGAATTTTATGTGGTGTCCATTCATCCCCAGACAGCATTGCCGCGCCTACCGGTTCAGCCGCGATAACTTTCAAGTCTGGTCGTGCCAGTTTCAGAACTTTTCCAGCGCCGCTGATCGTGCCTCCGGTTCCCCAGCCGCTGACAAAATAATCTAAGCCGCGATCGGCAAAATCGCACAGGATTTCAGGCGCCGTTGTGTTGCTGTGATAGGCGGGGTTGGCGGGGTTATCGAATTGTTCTGTCAAAAACCAGCCGTGTTTTTCAGCGAGTTCATTGGCCTTTTTCACCATGCCTGATCCGCGTTCCGCCGCAGGTGTTAGARTTAACTTAGCCCCCATAGCTTTCAYCAGTTTACGGCGTTCGATTGAAAAAGATTCTGCCATAACAGCAACAAAAGGATACCCCTTAACGGCGCAGACCATGGCAAGTGCGATACCTGTATTGCCCGATGTCGCCTCAATGRCAGTCTGTCCGGGGCTCAGGGTTCCTCTTTTCTCGGCATCTTCGATGATAGCRATGGCCAATCTGTCTTTGACTGAAGACATCGGATTAAAGGCTTCAATTTTGACATGAAGCTGAACATTTTTCGGGGCCAGCCTCTGGATCGTAACAATTGGTGTGTTGCCGATGGTCTTATTTATATTTTCGTAAATCATGGTAAGTATCCTTATGGTTATAGCTAAATATAATCAGGTTCCGGGTCTCCGTCCCGGGCGTTCAGGAAATCGCCAATGTATTTTGTGAACGGCTCACTTTCGACCAGAAACGCATCGTGGCCATATTGAGAGCGATGCACGACAAAGCGGCAGTTGACACCACCTTCCAGCAAGGCAGCATGTAAGTCTTCCTGCTGCTGAGGAGTAAATAAAATATCCGACTCTTCAGATACAACCAGCGTCCTTGCGGTTATTTTTGAAAAGCAACCCTTACCGGATTCATGGGTTTCTGTGACATTAAATAAATCCATGGAATGGGTCAGAATAAGATAACTGTTAGCATCGAATACATTGCAAAACTTATCTGCGTTGTACTCCATGTACTGGATTATATCGATTTCTTTCACATCCGCATTATTATGACTGTTAAACCGCCGGTTCCATTCACTTGAATTCCGGTACGTGTACAGTCCGAGCTTTCTGGCCAGTTTAAATCCGGGTAATTCGGCGCTGCTCTCATAATTTCCCTGCTGCCATTGCGGGTCCATGCGGATCGCTTGATGCTGGATCGCCCGGTTGGCAACATTTGCCGGGTATGCTTTGTAGGCGGTTGAAATCAGAATTAACTTGGTCAGGCTATCTGGATATTCGATGGCCCAGTTCAATGAAAGCATGGCACCCATTGATCCGCCAATGACGGCATAAAACTTGTCAATTTCAAGTTCATCCATCAGTATTTTCTGCGATGCAGTCATGTCGCCAATAGTAATCTGTGGAAAATCTCCTTTGTATAGCTCGCCCGTTTCTTCGTTGAGGCTAAGCGGGCCCGACGAGCCAAAGCAGCTTCCCAGGTTATTGATACATATTACGAAATAAATTGAAGTATCGATGGCTTTACCTGGGCCAATGATATCCTGCCACCAGCCGGGTTCAGGATTTTTGCTGTGCGACGTGGCGTGGCTTCCAACCGACAGTGCATGATGCACCAACACCGCATTACTCCTATCGCTGTCTAACTCTCCCCAAGTTTCATAAACCAATGTCAAAGACCTTAAATGCCGACCATTTTCCAGCGTGAATTCCTGACCACTACTGAAGCAAAAACTCCCGTCGGAACAATGTTTGACTTTATCGGACATATTGAAAATGGCCTTCTGCCAATAGATCAGTGACGAAAACGAAAACTGCGTATTGGCTGCTGGAAGAACTGAAAACGCGCGTTGCAATCGCTGTCATCCTACCAAAAATGAACCGAATTGTTAACTACGCCTCTTGCGCTGCGGAATAATCCCGCGGCGCAAGAGGCGTTGATACTACATCGATGATCAAGCCGATGCTGCCTGACCGTCGGCGGTTTTGAGCAAACCGTTGAGCGCCATCAGACCACCGGCGACAAAAATCGCGGTGCCGAGATAGATCGGGCCGATGTGAGAGACCCAGTTGTGGTCAAACTCGCCCAGATAGTGTTTGGGCAGGGCGACAATCAGGGCGACCACTGGCGAGATCATGGCGGTCCACCAGGCCCACCACTGGCCGGAACGCACGCCGAACCAGCAAATTGCTATCACCGCGATACTGGTTGCAGCGATGAAACCGGCCAGCGCCAGATTGCTGTGGACGATGAACGCCATGATTGCCGGGTTCAGCGCGTCCAGATCAGCCGGGGTGATTCCGTTCAGGGTTGACACGCCGATTTCAAATCCTGACCCGGAGAGGGTGGAGAAAAAATAAACCACGGCGTAGGCGAGAAATATGGCGGCCCCTGCAACCATCAGGTTACCGCCTTTTCCCAGTGCTTCGTTTAACGGTGTCATGTCGTGTCCCTTCGTATTGAATTACAAATTGGCGTAACTGATATTCACTAGCCCGCTGCCATTTGTTTGACATCTTCGGTGGACAGCGGGTGACCACCAATGCCCCAGGTTTGGGTGGCGAATTCGCTGACCCGTACCCAGGTGACGCCGCGCAGGTTTTCGCCTTCGATGCCGACCATTGTGTCGGTGACCTTGGCAATCATGTCGGCCTTTTGTTTGGAGGTGAAAACGCCCTCAATGACTTGAATATCGACCAGTGGCATAGTGTTTCCTTTCGGTTGTGTTGTGCGGTCCGCGATTTGCGGGCTGCTGAAACAGATTTACGCCAACTGGCAGACCGAAGCTTGAAGGCCGTCTGAGGAATTCTTGGTTTTTTGCTGAGTTTTTCGTATGTATGGGCTGTGAAGTATTTATTCGACGATTTTGAACTGGATACCACGCGCGCAGAACTGCGGTGGGCGGGTCGGGATGTGGCGATTGAGCCCAAGACCTATGCGCTGCTGTGCTTGCTGGTTGGCAGCCATGATCGGCTGGTCACCAAGGATGAAATCATCGAAACAATCTGGGACGGGCGCGTTGTTTCAGATTCTGTGATCTCGACCGCGATAAAGCTGGTGCGGCGCGCACTGGGGGACGATGGCGACATTCAGGCATTTGTCAAAACCATCCGGGGCAGGGGCTTTCGATTTGTCGGCACGGTCAAATTGGTGTCGGCGGGACAGGCGGGGCAACCGCCACAAGTTCAGCGCGGCGACAAGCCCGGGGGGGGTGAGGAAGGATCAAAGCCTTCGATCGCGATATTGCCGTTCAAGCTGGTAGGGTATGCCGAGAAATACAGCGCCATTGCCGACGCGGTACCCAGTGAGCTGATTTCATCGCTGTCGCGGCTGCGCTGGCTGACGGTGGTGGCGCGCGGGTCGAGCTTTCGTTTTCGCGGGCCGCAGACCGAGATTTCGTCGGTGCACGATTTGCTTGGGGCAAAGTATTGTCTGTCGGGCAGTGTCGAGATTTTTGGCAGCAACCTGACGGTGTCGGTCGAGTTGTCAGATACCCGCACCGAAGCAGTGGTATGGAGCGAGCGGTTTCCGGCAAAAATTGATGATATCCATGATGTCAGGGCGCAGATCGTGGCCAGCACCACATCAGCGATGGAACTGCATATACCGTTGCAAGAGGCCACCAAGGCGAGATTGCTGGCACCCGACAGCCTGGATGCCTGGAGCATTTATCATCTGGGATTGCAGCATATGTTCCGGTTCAACAGGGTCGACAGCAATATCGCGGCGGCGCATTTTGAGCGGGCGACCGAGCTTGATCCGTATTTTGCCCGCGCTTTCGCGGCGCGATCATTTACCAGTTTTCAAAAAGCGTTTTTGAAGAATTCCAGCGATGTAGAGCGGGACAAAAGGCAAGCCCGTCAATTCGCCGAGAAAAGCCTGGAACTGGACCCGGTGGACCCGTTTGGCAACTTCACCCTTGGGCGATCATTCTGGCTGGCGGGAGATCTGGATGCGGCCATTGAGTGGCTGGAGCGGGCGGTGACGCTAAGCCCGAACTTTGCCCAGGGCCACTATGCCCGGGGCTGGACGGATGTTATCGCCGGGCGCGGCAGTGCGGCGTTAAAAAATTTGGGCAAGGCTATCGAGCTGAGCCCGCTGGACCCGTTTTTATATGGGATGCAGTCGGCGCGCGGCATGGCTTATGTGCACGAAGGCGATTTTGCCAGTGCTGCGTTTTGGGCCGACAAGGGCGCGCGGGCGCCGGGGGCGCATTTTCTGATCGCGGCGATTGCGGCAGCGGCGCACAGCATGAACGGTGATCAGGATAGGGCAAAATACTGGATGGATAATGTGCACGATCGGCGAGATGACGCATCGTTGGAGCATTTTTTCACAGCATTTCCGTTTCAAAACACACAGTTGCGCGAAGATTGGGAGCGGGCGCTGGTAAAGTCGGGACTTTAGGTAGCTGACTGAYAAGTTCCCAATCTGGCCCCCGCGCTGGTTGATCGGATTTCATCGGCAGATGCACATCCCCTTGTCATCGAACTATCTGTACCGATTCAACTGAAACGCCGAGGCGGGGAAGGGCGGCTGACAGCACAGGACTGTGTGGTAGAGCAGGTAATCCTAGGCTAGCCGGTCTGGGCATGAAATTCCCTGAGAACAGGGAAAATAACAGGGAATTTATCGAAAATCAGACGAAACGGCCAGGTATGCCGGTCCGTTAAGTAGCAATATCAGGGGTTAGGCCGAAATCCCCTAAGCAGTTAACAGGGAATTATCAGGGTTCGTCGTTGCGCCAAGCATATACTTGCCGCCCCCGATGGGAGGTGTCCAGGCCAACAACAACGGCGACCCATTCTGGTCCGACAATGCTTGCGAAACACCCGTAGTCAAGACTCAATCAAACAAAAATCGCTGTCACCCTGAAGAACGTTTATTAACCATTTCAAATGGTTAACTTGACACCGCCCGCGTGCGATGGCACATATCCAATGTAATCGGGCAGGCGCGGTCAATGGCTGCGCTTACCACCACCTTCCGGTTTGCGGTGGTGGTGTGTCCAATGACAATTCACCTCCATCGCTCAATTGAAACTTGAACGAAGGAGGCGATCATGCCTGACGAACATATCTCGAGCTTAAAAACCGACAACTTGGCGGGTGAAATGCATG
>NVTR01000071.1 GCA_002732955.1 Marinosulfonomonas sp. | reverse complement strand
GCACAGAAATAGCTGGTTAAGCTATAATAYCATCGATGATGTCACACATCTTATCGATTGTCTGAGCACCGGTCAGATCGCCACGGTAGGCAGCTTCAGCAACCGGCCATATGGTTTGCAGCATTTTCAAAATCTGCGGATGTGGCTGAATGCCAACAACGCGCGGCACAAATTCCTGCTGAATTTTCTGCATCGCCGGGTTTGCGGCGAACAGGTCCGGGATAATATCCTCGCGCACAACCTGCAAATTGACCTGTTCAGCAAATCGCCCGACCTGTGGGCCTGACGCCCAATGTTTGATAAACGCCCAAGCTGCGTCCTTGTTCGGGCTGGCTTCGGCAATGCTCAAAATACCAAAGTTCCCCATAACGGTCTGTGCCTTTTCCCCCGGAGGCGCAAAAGCAACATCCCACTCAAATGCCGGAGGATTGGCAACCAGTTCGGCAATCTGGGGTGTTTCGCCGTGATAGATTGCAAGTTTGCCCGCTTTGAACAAGTCAAACTGTTCCTGAGTGGACATAGACCCGGCAGGTGGCGTGACGCCAGCAAGATGCATATCGATCAGGAACTGGGTGGCGTCTTCGGAACCGCGAAGCCCGCATCCGCTCCAGTCTTCGTTCAGCAAATCAGAACCGGCGTTATGCACGTATGGCAGCCAGTCCCAGAACGCAAAGTCACTGCCGCGGGTCCGCACAGAAAATCCGTAAATGCCATTTCCGGTGAGCTTTTTGGCGGCTTCCATCATGTCGCCGTAAGACTTGTTCCAGCTATYCAGCACGCCGGCAGAATCCAGCAGATCTTTGTTGATAAAGATGTTGTAGACGGCCCCCAGCGTTGGAACCCCCCAGACACCGCCACCCTGACGGGCAAGATTCCAGGCAAACTCGGGAATTTGTGCTTTCTCATCGGCCCAGGCAGGGTCATCGATCAGTGCAGTCATRTCGTGCAGGGCACCCAATTTGGCGTAGTTCGGGTAAATCAGATCAACAAGGTACAAGACATCCGAAGGATTGCCGCTGGCAAATCCGGTCGTAAGCTCTGCGTTCATGTTGGCCCAGTCGTAGGTGGTGAAATTCACATTCACSCCGGGCTGGACCGATTTGAAATCGYCGATGATCATGGCTTCGAATTTCGCCTCATCAGCGGAATGSGGCCCCTTGATCATTGTGATATCGCCGCTCAGGTTGCCCTGTGCATAGGCAGCGGTGCTACCACCAAGCTGCAAAATAGCGGTCGCTGACAAAGTTGTTGCCCCCGCGTTTTTCAGAAACGATCTTCTGTCCAGATGGYTCAATATATTTCTTTTGGTCATTTTACTTCCTCCGGTTTGAATTGGTTTGCGCTTTGTTTTTCAATGGTCTTCTGGTTATTTGCGRACAAATCCCCCGGTCGTTCCCGGTTGCCAATGAATTTGCCATCAGACGGCCTTTGCCGCGTACGGGTTTTCTGCAATCGGCCAGACCGGCCTCGTCAGGTGTTCATAAGGGGTGGATTTGGGATCGTTGGGATAGATGCCATCGATCGCGACGTAGATTATTTCGGACGCAATTTTTGCAAACGCTTCCTGAAAATGGTTGGTGGATTTGACGATCAATACTTTTCGACTGGCTGGATCAATCCCGAGATTGCTGAACAGGCTGGGTGAAAAAGTCTGGGCGCGGTTGGAATTCAGGACAATATCCATGCCGCCGGTACGGATCACCGCGCAATCGCCCATTGGCACCACGGAATCRCCGAAAGCCTGTGTCGCATTGCGTTTCAGGTGCATGACTTTGACACGGGCATCGATGGGGGCGCCGGCGCTGGCGGATGTTTTTGCGCCAAAGCGCAAATCAAATTCGGCGCCAATCCCGGCCGCGAAACACAGGCGAACGGCCATTGGATCCCAGATTGTTCCAAGTGCGGCGTCGCGCAGCCCTGYTTTCAGCGCCATTTCCAACAACAATGTGGAATCGCCCGAGACCCCGCCTCCGGGATTGTCCCAGACATCCGCGATTACAACCGGGCCGYTGCCCGGCTGTTTCGCACGCTCAAGTGCGCTWTCGGCCTGGGTGAATTTCGGCCCCGCTAGGCCTCGCAGCTCAAACAGTTCCATACCKATYTTTTTGGCCAGATAAGCGCCCTTGTCCGGGTCATTATCTGTCACCACGACGACTTTGGCACCAATATCAGGCGAGTCCCCCGCCATGAACCCATGGATAATGGAAATCGATAAAACTCCGGTTTCCAGCTCAAGTCGCCTGACCCGTTCAAGCAACGCTTTCATCGGATCATGACTGGTCAAAAACAGATCAATCATTTGCGGGTCGTAAACGGATATTTTGGGTTTTATTTCACACCGTGCGGCCCGAAGCGAAAGATCAACGCAAATTTTGCCGGTTTCAACAAAATCTATATGCGGAAATTCCTTGAACGCGACGATGACGTCGGCATTTTCGACCCGGCGTTTGCTCAGGTGGCTATGGGGATCAAAAGTGACGCCGATCACACAGCCTGCGCCAACCAGATTTCTTGCCGCCTCAAGCAGCTCGCCCTCACAGTCCAGACAGTTYTCTGCGATCATCGCGCCATGTAGCCCAAAGACAAGCACATCCAGCGGCAGCGCGTCCTTGATCTGGCCCAGTATTTCGTCGCGCAACTGCGTCCATGTGGASCCGTTCAGCAWYCCGCCCGGTTCTGCCCAGGCCGTCGTGCCCTCGACAAGGTCTATCTCTGCGGCCTTTGCCCTTTTTCGAAGCTCTGGGAATACGGCGCTGCAAAGTGTGGGAAATTCAGGATGCTCGCCGGGGGGCGCATAGATGCTTTGTTCAAAGTCCGAAATATCCATTCGCAAGGGCGAAAAGGTGTTCGTTTCTGTTGCCAAAGATGCGCAATAAACCCGCATGCTCCCCCCTTATTAAAACTAATTTCAACGGTCGAACTGGTCGACCCTGAGATTGAAATTGTAACTCAGTTACGTTTACGTTCCAAATTCGCTCATTTCAACAGTTATTTGGAAATTAGTTTCATAATCCAGAAAAAATCATGGGCTTAAACACAATACTGAAACTTTATTTCGAAAATGGTCATCCAGGAATGAAACTGGCTGAGATCGCCAGCGCCGCAAAAGCAGCCACCGGTTACCGGGTGACAACAATCTGCATATCCGGGCGCAGTTGCTCAGGGCACCGCGTGATATTTTGCCTCTGCGCCCATTACCAGACGAGCCCGCGTGCCACCACATCCGCTTTACCCTCAACCTCGTTTGCGCGCACCAAAACAACATGATCCAGCATATTGGTAACGACGCAGCAATGATTGGGGACAATGCGCACTCTGTCCCCTACCTTCAGATTTATCTGGCCGTTGGTAACGATGCGGCCATGTTCTTCGCTCAGTTGATCGATCTGCAAATCCGGCCTGCCCAGAATATGCCCGTGGCCCTCAAGGCCCAACAGGTCAGACGTCAAAACCTTGGAACCCGCATCAATGACCGCACGTTTTTCTGACGGGACGGACACCACCGTCGCAAGAACCGTCAGCGCGCAATCGTCCCAGCCACAGACGCCGCATTTCACAAGGAAGCCGTCATTATAGACGTAGGTTCCGATCCTGAATTCCGTCGCAAGGGGCATTTCATGGGCCTGCCACATGGTTGGCGATCCCCCTGATGAGACGACTTCGACGTTCAGTCCCCGCTCTTTGATCAGTGAAATAGCGCTGCTGAGCCACGCCTCTACCTTTTTGTTTTCACCGATAGCCGGGTATGTCATCAGCCCGCTGAAATGCAGCCCCGGCGCGGCGTCGATGGCGACGGCAAGGTCGGCTGCTTGTGCCGGGGTATCGACGCCGCAGCGATCGGCGCCGGTGTTGCATTCGATAAGAACCGGCAAAGGTACGGGCGCATCTGCGAACCCTTTGCTAAGCCCCTCGATCACCTCAATGTTGTCAGCCACAACGGACAGTTTGACCTTATCGGCCAGCGCGCGAAGGCGCTTAACTTTCTTGTCACCCAAAATATTATAGGTGATCAGAACATCATCGATTCCCCCCTCAGCTATCATCGCCTCGGCCTCTGAAATCTTTTGACACGTGATCCCGATTGCGCCTGCCGCAATCTGAAGTTTTGCGATCCGGGGCATTTTGTGGGTTTTGATATGAGGGCGCACCGGAAGTTGATGCTCGTCACAATAATCCTGAAATTTCTTGATATTGGCCTCGGTTTTATCAAGATCAACCAAGACAGAAGGGGTGTCGATTTCAGGAAAATTCATGGCATGTCCTCTGGGTTCGGGTTATTTTTGCGGTTGGCCAGACCGGCCTTTTTAGTCGTTGTTGTCTAATTGCAATCGGGTAGGGAGGTAAAGGCTATCGGACTTAAGATCGACGCACACCTTGTGGGAAACTCTGAAACGGGTTTTCGAAAACTCTCTGAACACCGTGAACATACCCCGGATACCGGGGCGGTGGAATCGCCGCGATCTGCGGATGCCTGTGGTGAATTGAGAATTCCGGTCATTTTTTGGCGTTCCCTTTTCGATAGGCAGGCGTCGCTCAATTGTTCGAATTAGTGTAAGTTACTTACTAATTTATGCCACGATGTTAAAGTCTGTTGATATTCGCGGATTTTAACTACAAAATACGTAACTAACTTACAATACTTCAGGAGAATACCAATGACCAAACAAATCACACGCCTGGAAACGGCCGACTCAGCGGCGGGTGGATCACCCAGACCATTCGCAAAGGCCGTGCGCGCAGGAGATTTCGTTTTTATTTCCGGGCAGGTGCCGACAGAGGCCGGAGAAGTCATCGCCGGTGGCATCATCGCCCAGACTGAAAAGGTCATAGAGAACATCGTCGACGTTCTGAAGCTGGCCGATTGTACGTTGGCGGATGTGGTCAAGGTCAGCGCATGGCTGGATGATGCAAGGGACTTTTCCAGCTTTAACGCCGTCTTCAAAAAGCATTTCATCGATCACCCGCCAGTCAGGTCAACTGTCCAGTCGCCGCTAATGGTAGACGCCAAGGTGGAAATGGATGTAATAGCGTACAAACCCGAATAATGTCCCTGATGAGCACTTTGTGAAACCAGTCATCGATATCATATCTGTCATTCGGCGGCTGAACGGTTCGTTCCCAAAACGCGAGCAGCGCGTTGCCGACTATGTGCTCGAAAATCTTGAAACCGTTGCCTACCTGAAACAAAACGAGATCGCTCAGGCCGCCGACGTGTCGGTGGCGACGGTGAACCGGTTTTGCGTCACACTGGGGTGTGAGGGATTTCGTGATTTCAATATCCGGATGGTACAAAGCGTCGCCATCAGCCTGAAATATCTCAACGCGGATTCTGTTGACAGTTCGCAAGCCTCTCAACTGGTGTCGCAAGTGTTCGGGACATTGGTCGAAACCCTGAATTTAGCGAGCAACCAGTTGGACGGAGACCGACTTGAGCTGGCCATAGATGCTCTGGCAAATGCCCGGCGCATTACCTTTATCGGGGTTGGGGGTGGCTCTTCCAATGTTGCCCGTGAAGGTGCGGTTCGGTTCTTTCGAACAGGCATTCCGGCAGAGGCCCATTCGGACGGCTATTTTCAGCGTATGCTGGCCTCGACCTTTGGGCCGGGTGATGTGGTGTTTGCAATTTCCGCAAGCGGTCAACCGGCCGAACTATTGGACAGTGTGGCCATTGCCCGCCAATACGGCGCGACGACAATTTCGCTTACCCGGAGCGGTTCAGAACTAAGCGCTTCGGTGGACATATCAATTGATGTTGATCTGCCCGAAGATCAGGACATCTTTAAGCCTTCTGCATCGCGGCTGGTTTACATGGCAGTATTGGATGTGTTGGCGGCAGGTGTCGCCCGCAAGCGCCCCGATACAGTTCGCGAAACCCTCAGGCGCATAAGAACGTCGCTAATACCACTGAATAAAGATAGCGACCCCAAGCCGATCGGTGACTGAAACAATACTATTGCGCGGGGCAATTGGTTCTGCGGGCACGACCCGGTATTTCGCCTCCCCAAGGGGAAGGGGGGGTGGAGAAAGTGACAACTCTGGCCGCCGCTTCATACTCCGTTTGGGCGTTTGGCCCGCCACGCGATCCAGCCTTGCGGCGTGTCCAGATCTATGGTGGCATGCCCATCTGGCAGCGACACAAGGCTGACATTTTCGCGTTCCAGCAACTGGCGCGCACCCTGATCTCCCACCAGTTTTTTGGCACGGCGAAACAGGCGCGACGGCAGGATCACCGGATGTCCGGGAAGGCCCGTATCGTTGGATCCGCGCACCACCCTGTTGGACCCGACCTCGGCAATATGTGTCAGTAATATATTCAGATATTCGGTGGTGATTTCGGGCATATCGGCCAACATGATCAGCGCGCCCCTGATGCCCGGTTGCAGCGACCGAATTCCCGCGCGTGGCGAAGACAGCATTGCTGAACTGTGTCGCCGTGAAGGAATTTCCCAGGGCGTTTACCACAAATGGCCGAAAGACTTTATGGAAGCGGGAAAGCGGCGGCTGGCTGGCGATACATCTTGATCCACTTTTTTAAGGTCGACATGCCAACCTAAAAACCAGACGATGCCTGCCGACGTGTCAGGCCGCTGGTCAACGCAAAACGAACCGCGTCAAGTCTGAATTCTTCGGAATATGCAAATACCTTGGTATATCTCCTTTGTGGCAGAATATGCTCTTGAAGGAGCGGAATAAATCCGCGACAGGTCCATCTAGCACCGAAGGCCCTTGCTTGTCCGTCACCTGAAGGCAATGAAATTTACGGCATATCGCGCCATGAATACTCTGGCTCGTAGCCCAGTATCCGGCGGGCTTTGTCAATTGAAAGCAGTGTCTCGTGTTTGCCAAGGGATTTTGTAACCGGCACATCGGGAAATACTTCGCTCATCAATTCGGCGCTGGACCGTGTCATCACCGTATCGGCATTCGCGATAATAAAATGATCGGCCCCAACAAAGTCCACATGCAGGGATTTTTCAACCGCCTGTGCACAGTCGCGGGCATCTATATATCCCCAAAGATTCCATTCGCGAAAATGTGGGTCGTCCTGCCAGGTTGGAAAATTTTTGTAGTCATCAATTTCCATAACGTTGGACAGCCGCAGACCGATGAATGTCGTATCGGGATTCCACCGCTGCATCTGACGCGCCATTTCTTCACCCAGATCCTTGGAGAGCGAATATGCGCTTTCAGGCCGCATTGGGTGCTCCTCGTCAACGGGAGCATAGGCCGGTTTATTCTCGGGCCTGAATGGCAAACCCAAAGTCGTTTCGCTTGACGCCCAAACGATGCGTTTGACGCCACTACGGATGGCCGCGTCAAAAACATTATAAGTGGATATAATGTTATTTCGAAAGGTCACGTCCTCAGGTATCAAATCCGGAGCCGGAATCGCGGCAAGATGCACGACCGCGTCTGGTGTTTTAAACTTACGGAAGGGGTGATCTTTTCCACCGGTCCATTGCATTGCATCCATCACTTGACCCAGATCGTTCAAATCTACTTTGTAGAATGGGCACACAGGATCGGAAGATGGCTGAATGTCGATATTCAAAACGTTATAGGAGCTTTCTACAAGGCCTCTGCAAATGGCCCTGCCAGCCTTGCCGCTCCCTCCGGTGACAACAATATTTTTCATCTCACGCTCCTTCGATGTATATTTAGTATTTTGCACAATAGCGGTGCAATTCTCACTAGCACCTCTGGTGCTGATCGGTTGGAATAGGAATACTACCATGAGTTGGGGGAGTGCGAATGCCAATTTCTAATTCCGTCATGTGAGATTGGCATTGGCTCAGTTCTGCTTTGATTAGTAGATTTCTTAAACTGTGGCGCGAAGGCGTCACGACAAAATAAGGCAAGATTTATGAAGTGTGACCTTTTGATAAAAGGCGGGCGGGTTATCGACCCGGCGCAAGGAATAGATGGCAAACGAGATGTCGCGTTTTCCGGCGGCCGCATCGCGGCGATCGCTGAAGAAATCCCTGATGACGACGCAAAGGATGTACGTGACGCCTCGGGTCACATCGTTATGCCGGGTCTTATCGATTTTCACACCCACGTCTATTGGGGGGGGACTTCGCTTGGGGTCGACGCCGAAAAAATCGCACTTCGAAGTGGCACTACGACCTTTGTCGACGCTGGCAGTGCTGGTGCAGGTAACATGGCGGGTTTCGTCAAACACGTGATTGAACCATCGACGCCGCGCATCCTTTCATACATCAACGTATCCTTTCCCGGAATATTTGCATTCAGCAAAGCGATTATGGTCGGGGAATGTTCTGACCTTCGGCTTCTTGACGCCCGTGAATGTTTGCGTGTGGCGCGTGAGTTTCCTGACGTGATTGTTGGTGTGAAAGCGCGGGTAGGGCTCAAAGCCGGGGGTAGCTCTGGGGCTGCACCGCTCGATATTGCAATCGAGGTTGCAGATGAACTCGGTCTTCCGGTCATGGCACACATAGATTTTCCGCCGCCCAGTCGTGACGAAGTGCTGTCACGGTTGCGCCCCGGCGACATCCTGACTCATTGCTTCCGTCCGTTTCCCAATGCGCCCATTAACGGCAAAAAAGAAGTGCGCGAGGAAATACGCGAGGCCCATGCCCGAGGCATAATTTTCGACATCGGGCACGGCTACGGTGGATTTGCATTTGATTCCGGCCGAGTGACGCTCGAAGAAGGACTGTTGCCCGATATTTTGAGCAGCGATGTGCACATTCTTTGTGAAGACGGTCCGGCTTTTGACCTGCTGGCAGTTATGAGCAAATTCTGGTGCCTTGGTATGGGCCTGAATGACATCGTGCGTGCCACAACCGAGACGCCAGCGGCTGCTTTGCGTCGCCCCGAACTTGGTTCTCTAAAACCAGGGACACCTGGTGACGCCACTATTGTTAAAATTGTGAATGGACCGGTCGTCCATATCGATGCGGTAGGTGATAAGATCGAAGGTGATCGCCAGCTTGCCTGCACCGGGATCATAATTGATGGTAAATGGTGGAATGAAGGCCCGAAAATCTGATGCGTAAAGCGATGTATACCTACGCATGGGACCTTCACGAAGAAGGGGTGGAAACCGTAGCAAGCCGGCTGCGTGACGCGGGGATCAATACGTTCAACCTTGCAACCAGTTATCATGCTGGCAAGTTTCTACGCCCTCATGCACCGCGTCGCAAAGTATATTTCCCCGAGGACGGTAGCGTCTACTTTCGACCAGATCCCTCTGTTTATGGGCGGATAAAACCACGGGTCGCCAGCATGGTCGACGAATTTGACGCCTTGCGAGAGCTTGAAACACATGCACCCGACTTTGATCGGGTTGGCTGGACGGTTGGGCTTCACAATACGCCACTCGGCATGGCCCATCCGGATATCACCGCGAAAAATGCATTTGGTGATCCTTTGTTTAATTCCCTTTGTCCTTCCCAACCCGATGTCCGCGAATATCTGGTGTCGCTTTGCGCAGATCTTGGAAATAATTACGCCTTAAGCGAACTGGTTATCGAAACACCGGGCTGGCAAGCGTATCGGCATGGTCATCATCATGAATTCGAACTTGTTGAACTCTCGGACAAAGTTGAAACGATGCTGGGCATCTGCTTTTGCGATGTTTGCCGGGTAAATGCCAAAAAATGCGGCATTGATGCCGACGGCTTGGCACAAAATACGCGCAATGAACTGGAGCTGTTCTTTGCCGACGGAACCGAGCCTACGATTGATCCAAAAAATGATCCCGAGTGGCGTGCTCTCCATGCCTGGCGCGCCGAAGTCGTGGCGAATTTGGTGCGCGAAGTCCGCGCGACCCTTAATCCAGAGGTGTCGCTTGCCATTGTTCCCACCGTGCAGTCCCCAAATGATCTTTGCTGGAGCGAAGGAAGCGACCTCTCGCTCCTTGCCGATGCCGCGGATCGTCTGGAAATTCCTGTATACCAAACCGGTTTGCGCGCTATGACAGCGGATGTTGAAAACGTGCGCGCAAGTGCCGGAGCCGACGCGAAAATCGGCTATATTCTTCGTCCTACCTATCCAAACATCGCCAACGCCGAACAAACACGCGAGGCCGTGAAAATGGTGAAGGGTGCGGGCGCAGAAACGATCTCATTTTATAACTACGGGCACATGCGGCTTCAGTCTCTGGACTGGATAAAAGCTGCCTTTACCTGAACAACAAGGAGTAGAAACATGTCACGATTCGACAAAACAGTAGCATTGGTAACCGGTGCAGGACACGGTATCGGTCGCGCCATTGCGCAGCAACTCGCAAAAGACGGCGCCATCGTTTCCGTTCTGGAAATTGACATGGAAAAGGGGCAGGAAACCGTCGATATGCTCAAAGCAGACGGGTATCAAGCGTACCTTGTTAAGGCCGACATCGCCAATTTCGAAGAGGTTGAGACGGCTTTTGCAAAGGTTGCAAAAAAATTCGGCCCGATCAAACTTCTCGTGAACAACGCCGCCTTGAGCATCGCAGGAAATCTCGAGGACATCTCGCTGGATGTCTGGCACAAAGAAATTGATGTAAACTTGAACGGCCCCTACCATTGCATCCGCGCCATCGTTCCCTCGATGAAGGCGGCAGGCGGTGGCGTGATCGTTAACATATCGTCAGTAAACGGCGTCCGATATTTTGGCAGTCCCAGCTACAGCGCAGCAAAAGCCGGTATCATCAGTCTTACCCAATCGGTTGCAAGCGAATTTGGTGGCGACGGCATCCGCTGCAATGCTGTACTCCCCGGTTCGGTTCGCACCGATGCTATCAGTTGGACAACGCGCCTCGAAAAAGACCCCCATATATTCGAAAAGCTGGGTCGCTGGTATCCGGTCGGTCGGGTCGGAGAACCCGATGACATAGCGAAAGTTGTATCTTTTCTTGGTTCGGATGAGGCAGGATTCATCAGCGGCGTCGCCCTGCCCGTTGATGGTGGGTTGCTTGCCGGAATGAATGTAATGATCGATGATTTTATCCTGGAATCCTAACCGGAAGGATCCAAGCGGGACAAACCGCAGTTGGTGCAAAATCTCACTAAGCTGGAAAGAATTGCTGCTTCTGACCTGCCCCCAATCTGAGGGCCTGAAGAAAACGCCGCTTTAGTCGTTGATCTCAGGTGAGTGTCTAATGACGCTATCCGTTCAGGCAATCACCGGACTATATCTTGCTCAATTAGAAAATATTGCCACAGCGACCATCAGCACAACTGA
>NVTR01000070.1 GCA_002732955.1 Marinosulfonomonas sp. | reverse complement strand
TCACAATACCCTGCCGGGCAGCGTGCAGATCGGCCCGACACCAAAAATATCACGCTGATCTTCTATAAAACTCACCATTTGCGGAACGGGCGGTCGAGCACTGTCAGAGGAAAAATAATTACGTGCCCAAACGCAATTTTGGCATTTAGCCGCCACTGATTTCTCACGGTTTTTTCGGATCAGACTAAGCGAATCCACGCCGTTTCAAGTATTCAGAGTTTTCCTCTGACAGTACCGATACTAGCCATGAAATGGTCCGTTTCTGGTGGAACCGTTTCGGCCCGTTGTTTGCCGCTGAGATCCGAAGAAGTCGATTCAGACGGATGCGCGCCCATTCAAATTGGCAGTGGCATTTGGACGAGGTGTTCGTAAAAATTAACGGTGAAACCCACYACTTGTGGCGGGCTGTGGATCACGAAGGTGAGGTGCTTGAAAGCTATGTCACCAAGCGCCGGGATCGCAAATCTGCATTGAAATTCCTTGGGAAAACTATGAAGCGCTTTGGGCGACCACATGTCATTGTGACCGATCTACTGCAGTCTTACGGTGCTGCGATGAAGGTCATCGGCAATGCTGGCCGGCAAGAAACCGGCCGCTGGCCGAACAACATGGCCGAGAATTCGCAGCTGCCATTCCGAAGGCGTGAACGTGCGATGCTGCGCTTTCTAGGATACTGGTCACCAATTCTTCGGTCCGACCGCGATACAAAGAAACTACCGTCCAATCGCATATCCTTGCATATGTCTGGGGCTGGCGGCCGCTTTTCTCAATTTTCCATCCTTGGATGCTGCAGTGGTTCGGCCAATGTCCCAGTCACCTTCGACAGTTACCTGATGACCACGGGCCTTCAGGTCTGCGATTGTTTCGTCCGAAAACCGTGCTTCCATAAAAAGTGACGCAGGATTTGCCAGACGTGGATAGAAAGACGACGGAAAGTGATTGGTGTGAAATTCGGGAGCTTCGATGGATTCCTGAAGGTTCAGCCCAAAGTGAATATGCTGCARAAASAGGTGKAGCGACCAYTGATCCTGCTGATCRCCGCCCGGTGTGCCAAAGACCATATAGGGTTCTCCGTCCCTGAGGCACAAAGACGGCGACAAAGTTGTTCGCGGTCGTTTGCCCGGTTCAAGTTTGGACGGGGTGTTTTCGTCAAGCCAGAACATCTGGGCCCGGGTATTCAGGCAAAACCCCAGACCGGGAATGGCAGGTGAGCTTTGCAGCCAGCCGCCGCTGGGAGTTACGGCGACCATGTTGCCCCATTTGTCGATGATATCGAGGTGGCAGGTGTCGCCACGAGCCACGCCCGATGCATCAGTCGGGTGGTCGTCAAAGYTGGCCATTGTCGGCTCGCCCGCGCCGCTGGCCAGATCTGCGTTTTCAGAGGCCAGCCGGACAAACATCTCGCCGCCAAAACCCGGAATTTCACCCGGATTTTGTGTCAGCGACGCGTCCGGTCCAATCAACTTGGCGCGGGTTTGGTTATAGGCATCACTCAGCAGTTCCTGCATCGGAATGTCGCTGAAATCCGGGTCGCCATAAAAGGCTTCGCGATCGGCGAATGCCAGTTTTGACGCTTCGACAATCGTGTGCACATACTCTGGCGAATTATTTCCCATCGCCGCCAAATCAAAATTTTTCAACAAGGCGAGTTGCTGCAAAAATACCGGTCCCTGACCCCATGGGCCGGTTTTACATACCGTATAGCCGTGGTAATCATAGGTTAGTGGATCTTCATATGTAGCTTCCCACGCGGCCATATCTGCCCCGGTTAGCAGCCCACTATGGCGTCGACCTGATGCATCCAGCACCTTGGTGTCGCGGCAGAATTTATCGATAGCCTCGGCAACGAAACCTTCGCGCCAGATGCGCCGGGCGGCATCGATTTCGCTGGTCCGGTCGGTGCCAACCGCTTCGGCCTCGGATATGATCCGCTGGTAGGTGTCGGCCAGAACCGGATTGGTGAACAGCTCACCAGCCGTTGGCAAGTCGCCGTTGGGCAGGTAGATCGCGGCGGAGGTTGGCCATTCGGTTTCAAACAGTTCCTGCACGCTTTCGATGGTGCTGCGAACGCGCGGGATCAGCGGATAGCCGTCGCGCGCAAATGACAGCGCGTGGGCCATCACCTCTGCCAGACGCATGGTGCCGTGATCGCGCAGCATCAGCATCCATGTGTCAAACGCGCCGGGAACCACGGTRGCRAGCAGACCRGTGCCCGGTATCATGTCGAGCCCGAGATCCTTATAGGCCTTGATCGTRGCRCCTGCCGGCGCGACACCCTGRCCRCAAATCACCTGAACCGGYTTGCCRACCGGSGCGATMAGYGCCGGAACATCGCCCGCCGGGCCGTTCAGATGCGGCTCGACGATTTGCAGAGCGAAMCCGGTTGCAACAGCAGCGTCAAAGGCGTTTCCACCCTTTTCCAGAATCGCCATACCTGCGGCGCTTGCCAGCCAATGGGTGGATGTTACGACACCGAACGCGCCGGTGATTTCGGGTCGGGTGGTAAATTGCGTCAAGTTTCTGGTCCTTTGAATGCGGGGTTTCGGGCGGTGTTTCGGGGTAAATGCCGCGCTACCGGGTGTCCATCGCGGACCTTAACCGGGGCGCGGCTATCCCAATCAYGTTGTTGATATGCCGCCTGATTTCATCGGCCGCCTTGTCCGGGTCTCGTTGACGCAGCGCCTCCAGAATGGGGCGATGTGCAACCTCGGGGGTGGGCGAATCTATGTCTGCRGGCGGATGGCCAAAAGTCTGCAAATGCATATGCAGCATACAACGCCGCAAGATCGGTTCCAGAGCATCCAGACCAGAACAATGAAAGATCGCCAGATGGAATTTGCGGTCCAGTTCGCTGAGCGCGTAATCGTCTTGGTCCTCGGTCGCTTGCTTCATTCCTGTCAGGAAACCTTCGAATTCAACGAAATCTTTTTCAGTCACCACYTCGACGGTGCGCCGGATTCCTTCGACCTCAAGTTTGATGCGGATTTCTGCCATCTGCACCACTTCGGCGAGCGAACTTCGCGCCGCATAAGTGCCACGGTAGCCTTGTCTTTTGACCAGCCCTTCTTCTTGCAGACGCATCAATGCTTCGCGCACCGTGCCCTGTGAGCAGTTGAAGTCGTGCGCAATCTGGTTCTCWGTCATCGGCTCGTCCGGCTGCATTTCGCGCAACAAGATTGAACGGCGCAATGCGTGAAACAGCGCATCGCCCTTGGTCACAGAGATYAGTCTTCTTTCACCYGGGGGTCGGATATATGCCAATTTGTTTCCTTGTCTGCAATCTGTGACTACACTTATCATTATTGATAACGATTATCGATAATTAATTTACAAGTGAGAAAATCGTGGCTACAGTCAGCCTCAACGCCGTCTGTACCTGCGCCAATTYTTCGCTTCTGCGGGGCYGACGAACATCTAAGRWGAGGCCAGATTGGTCCTTTCATTTTCGGGGGTAAATGTGAAAAAACTGCTTGTTGTCAACGATCTGGGGGTAGAGTTTTCCACCTCGCTGGGCGTGATTCAGGCGGTGAACGGTATTTCCTACTCGGTTGATGAGGGCGAGATCATTGCAATCGTGGGGGAATCCGGMAGTGGCAAATCAGTCAGCGCACGCGCCATTCTTGGACTGGTTCCAAGCCCGCCGGGCAAGATTGTGTCCGGTTCGATCATCTTTGAGGGAACTGAYCTGCTGGGGCTCGACGACAAGGCCATTCGTGATATGCGCGGCAAGGACATTTCGATGGTGTTCCAAGAGCCAATGACATCGCTCAACCCGGYGCTGTCGATCGGGCGGCAACTGACTGAAGCGATGCGGCTGCATCTGGGGTATTCGCAGCAAAAAGCCGACGAGCGGGCGATTGAACTGCTCAAGTTGGTAGGCATTTCGGAYCCTGCTGCCCGGTTGAAACAATATGCCCACCAACTTAGCGGCGGTATGCGTCAGCGGGTGATGATTGCCATGGCCCTGTCGTGCCGTCCCAAGCTGATAYTGGCGGACGAACCMACCACGGCGCTGGATGTGACCATTCAGGCGCAGGTTTTGTCGCTGATGAATGACCTGTGCAAGGACATGGGTGTTGCGCTGGTCCTGATCACCCATAATCTGGGTATCGTTGCGCGTTATGCCCACCGGGTGAACGTCATGTATGCGGGGCGGATCGTCGAGACCGGGGCATCAAAATCGCTKTATCGCAACCCGAGCCATCCCTACACTGTCGGTCTGCTAAAATCCGTACCRCGGCTGGATCAGCCCCGGGGCACGCTGATCGAGCCTATTCCCGGCAACCCGCCTGATCTGGCCGATCTGGGGCCGGGGTGTGCTTTTGCGCCGCGCTGTCGGTTTGCGACGTCGCGCTGCCATACGGATCAGCCGGTACTCAGCCAAGTCAGCGACGGCCATTTCTCGGCCTGCTGGGAAATTGATGCGCTGCATCAGGAGCGTGCGGCATGACCCAGACCTCTGCCGCAATGCCTCTGGCCGAGCCAGACAGTACCCTGTTCGAAGTTCAGGATTTGCAGGTTCATTTTCCGGTTCGCAAGGGGGTCATTTTTGACAAGACCGTTGGYCACGTCAAAGCYGTCGATGGYGTCAGCTTTGATATCCRGCGYGGMGAAACMYTKGGRCTGGNTGGKGAATCSGGVTGYGGMAAGACRACGATCGGGCGCTGCCTGCTAAAATTGGAAACGCCAACCGGGGGCAAGATTTTCTATGACGGGCAAGATGTTACTTCTCTTGATAAAAACGCGGCCTTYGCCTATCGCCGTCATGTTCAGGCGGTGTTTCAGGACCCCTATAGCTCGCTCAACCCGCGGATGTCGGTTGGCGATATAATTGCCGAGCCGCTGCGTATTCACGAGCCGGGCATGAACTTTGTTGAGCGCGCCAAGCGGGTCAGAGAATTGCTGGACCTGTGTGGCCTGTCGCTGAACCTTGCGGACCGGTATCCCCATGAGATGTCTGGCGGYCAGCGCCAGAGGGTCGGCATCGCGCGGGCGCTGTCGCTGCGGCCTGAATTCATTGTCTGTGACGAAGCGGTCTCGGCGCTGGATGTGTCGATACAGGCGCAGGTTATCCGGCTGTTGGAAGATCTGCGTCTGGAATTCGGGCTTACCTATCTGTTCATTGGCCATGATCTGAGCGTCGTGCGCCACATGTGCCAGCGTCTGGCGGTGATGTATCTGGGAAAAATTGTTGAATTTGGTGACTGCGACACGGTCTTTTCGGACCCCAAGCACCCCTATACCCGGGCGTTGCTGGACGCGGTTCCGGTGCCTGACCCCGACATCGAAGAAGCYCGGCCACACAGCTATATCACCGGCGAAGTTCCAAGCCCCATGAACCCACCAACAGGGTGTGTTTTCCATCCGCGCTGCCCAAAGGCACAAGAAAGATGCCGCAGTGATAAACCGGCCATCCAGATTATCCCGGATGGTCGAAAGATCGCTTGTCCGTACATTTAACAGGCCGGACGCCAACCTGACCACGAACCAAAAGGGAGAACCGATATGACCGATAACAACAAACAAAAGCTTACAGCGAAGCAGCKSRWKWSSSYRKMKSKMRRMYWGGMSWKKRMTYMCGWYTTKRWWRMRAMKKRCSYGKYRWWSSGSSWGYCKCWAAACGATATGGCCGGCCCGAACATGAAGCGGCGCACCGTGCTGCGTCTGATGGCGGCGGCCGGGACACTGACGGCGGCAAATCTGTTGCCAGTTGGTGGTTTGGTGCGCCAGGCGAGCGCTGCTGGCTCGGGGGGTACGCTGACTTGTGGCTGGGCCGGGGTTGGCCAGATCGTGACGCTTGATCCGGCGCAAATCAATCAGGTTGTGCAGTTCCAGATTTCCTCAAACGTTCTGAGCGGCCTGATGCATATCAACCGTGATCTGGTGGGGCAGGGTGATCTGGCCGAGAGCTGGACGGTATCTGCCGATGGCACCCGCTATACCTTCAAACTGCGTCAGGGCGTTACCTTCCACAATGGCGATGCGTTCACCGCAGACGATGTCATCTATACTTACAACCGCTCGAAAGACCCGGACAAGTCGATCCATTCGCGGGTTCTCAACAACGTAACCAGCGTTGAAAAGGTCAATGACCACGAGGTTATCTTTAATCTCGAAAAACCGCAGGCATCGTTCCTGACCAAGACGCTTGAGCGTTCCAGCGGTCGTGCAATGACCATCGTCAACAGCCGTGCCATCGARGAAATGGGCCTGTCTGATTATGGTCTGGCCCCGGTCGGCACYGGCCCGTTCAAGGTGGTTGAGCACCAGCTTGGTCAGGGTGTGGTTCTTGAAAAATTCGCCGATTATTATGACTCGGCGCGTCCGAAACTCGACAAGGTTATCATCAAGCCGATCAGCGACGCCGAGCCGCTGGCCGCCGCGATGGAATCCGGTGACATCCAGCTTATCGGCGGCAACCCGATTGCACCCGAACTGGTTGATCGCTTCGTTGCCAACCCTGATCTGGTGGTGGACGAGGTGCCCGGCCCCGGGTTCCAGTCGGTCTGGATCAGCCCATGGCACGAAAARATGCGGGTATCGGATTTCAACAAACCTGTGTCGGAACTGATGAAGGAAAGCGGCTTCAAGGTGCGTCTGGCGATTGCCAAGGCACTGGATCGCGACCGGTATCTGAAAATCGCCCAGTTCGGGCGCGGTGTACCGGCCTACGGCACCATCAACCCGGCGATGGGGTTCTATTATGACGAGAAYATCGCAGATTCCAGCAATCAGCGTTTCGATCCCGACGAGGCACGCAAAYTGCTGGCAGATGCSGGGTATCCCGACGGTAARGGTTTCCCAACCCTGAGCCTGACAACCACCCCAAGTGGTCGTCGCGAGGCGCAGGTGGTGGCCAGTATCCTCAAGGAAAACCTGAACATCACCATTCAACTGGAAACTCAGGAATGGAGCGTCAACGTCGAGAACTTCAACTCGATGAACTGGGATCTGCGCCGGTCCGGCTCGGGGGGTGACTTTGAYCCSGATGAYGGTCTKGTCGACTGGATGCANAMCKRAKYCAAANTTCAATGGCCGCASYCGCGACMAAGMKAARATGCCRTTYGGYTATTTCTCGGAYGACGARGTTGAYGCYCTGATCGAYGCGCAAAGTGTYGARGCHGAYCCKGWWAARCGCAARGMGCTGGTTCAAMARGCMAAYCAGMTYACSTCWGACAAGGTGGCRTCRGTMTTYTTGTTCCACCCGGCCAACATTCTGGTCTGGAGCACCAAGCTGGACTTCCCGCAAGAGAGCAGAATWCCGGGGCTKGTGGATCTGGACCGGGTGTCGTTCAAATCCTGACCACAGGTCRGTAGCGAACTTGTAAAACGGGTCCGGGCGACCGCAGGGTTGCCCGGACCAGACCTGAAACCAAGGGGATGAGATTTTGGCSGGATATCTGATCAGACGCGTTCTGGGGGCATTCCTGGTAATGTTCGCCGTTGCGACGCTGGTGTTTTTCATGCTGCGTCTGGTGCCGGGGGATCCGATTGCCGCCATGCTCGCCGATGTCGGCGATCCGGCTGCCGTGGAAGAAATCCGTGCCAAGCTGGGGCTGGATCAGCCGATGTATGTGCAATATGTGAAATGGCTGTATTATGCGGTGCAGGGTGATCTGGGGAACTCTATCTACGGYAGCAACATTCCGGTCAACCAGTTGATTTCCGAGGCGCTGCCGCGCACTTTGTCACTGGCGTCCCTGTCATTTGTAATCGCAATAGTGATCGCAATTCCTGCCGGTCTGATCGCGGCGACCCGCAAGAATAGCGCGCTGGATTATTCGGTCACCTTTATCGCCTTTCTGGGGCTTGCGATGCCGGATTTCTGGCTGGCGATCCTGCTGATCATCGTCTTTGCCGCCAACCTGCAATGGCTGCCGGCCATCGGGTATGAGCCGCTTTCAGAAGGTTTCTGGCCATGGTTCTCGCATCTCATACTGCCCTCGATTGCCGTGGGCACGGCTTTTTCGGCCATTGTCGCCCGCATGATCCGTTCCTCGATGCTTGAGGTGCTGAATGCGGATTATATGCATGTGGCCCGATCCAAGGGGTTGGGGGAAATGACACTGATCCTGCGCCATGCGTTTCCCAATGCGTTGATTCCGGTGATCACGGTGATCGGTATCGCCTTTGCATTGTTGATGTCCGGAACGGTGGTGGTCGAAAATGTCTTTGCCATCAAAGGTCTAGGACGTCTGTTGATCCAGAGYATCCTGAACAGGGAYTATCCGGTCGTACAGGGRTCTATTCTGATCGTGTCGGCGATCTTCGTGTTTTCCAACCTKCTGGTCGATGTTCTTTAYACCATCGTTGACCCGCGAATCAGGTATCAGTCGTGAGCAAATATTCCGCCGCATTCGGCACAGCCACCGCCGCCCCTGCCGGCAAGAGAAACCCGGGCTTCCTGAGAGAGATTTCCCGGGACAAGAAGGCCCTGTTTGGACTGATTGTCCTCTCATTTTTTGGCTTCCTTGCAATTTTCGGTCAGTGGATCGCTCCGTATGATCCTAATGCCATGCAGTTTGAYATGCTGATACCGCCGTCGCTGGCCTTTCCGCTGGGCACTGATGATCTGGGCCGCGACCTGCTGAGCCGGGTGATTCACGGCACCCAGATTTCRCTKTTKGTSGGGGTKTCYACSGTKGCCATCGCSYTGGTATTCGGGGTCGCGCTGGGGTTGCTGGCGGGGTATTATGGTGGCTGGATCGATTTTGTCATCATGCGCTACATTGATCTGCAATGGGCGTTTCCGAATTTTATCATTGCAGTCTATCTGGTGGCGGTTTTCGGGGCTGGATTGCTCAATATAATCATCGCGATATCGCTGGCGTTCCTTGATGATTTTGCCCGCATCGCCCGCTCTATGGTGCTGATTACCAAATCCGAGCAATATGTCGATGCGGCGCGGGTATCGGGGGCGTCGGACAGCCGCATTTTGTGGCGTCACATTCTGCCAAATTCGGTGGCGCCGATCATCGTTCAGGCAACGGTCAGCGTTTCTTACGCCATTCTGGGTGAGGCCAGCCTGTCGTTTCTCGGCCTCGGGGTCGAGGCTGATACGCCGACATGGGGGTTGATCCTGGCCGATGGCCGCAGCTTTATTTCGCGCGCCTGGTGGCTTGGGCTTTTCCCCGGTATGGCCATCATGCTGACCGTGCTCAGCATCAACTTTCTGGGTGACGGGCTGCGCGATTATCTGGACGTGAAGGAAGTAAAGGACGTTTAGGTGACCCGATGATCAACCTCGAACACGAAACGATTTCCAGTCTTGGTGCCAAAATGGCTGCGGGCGAGACATCGGCCCGCGAACTGACGCAGTATTGCATCGACCGGWTCGCGGCGTTTGACGCCAAGCTCAACGCAATCATCGAACTAAACCCGGACGCACTTGCCATAGCCGCAAAGCTTGATGCCGAACGAAAGGCGGGAAATCTGCGTGGCCCGCTGCATGGACTCCCAATTCTTGTCAAAGATAACATTGATACCGGTGACACAATGTTAACCACCGCGGGGTCAATGGCGCTGGTTGGGCCGCCCGCGGACCGGGATGCTTTTATCGTGGCAAAACTGCGCGCCGCCGGGGCGGTCCTGCTGGGCAAAACCAACCTAAGCGAGTGGGCCAATTTCCGCTCTACCCGTTCCAGCAGCGGCTGGAGCAGCCGGGGTGGCCAGACCCGCAACGCCTACGACCAGGCCCGCTCACCGGGCGGCTCCAGCTCGGGGTCGGCGGTGGCAGTTGCGGCGGGGTTTTGTGTGGCGGCAATTGGCACGGAAACCGACGGATCAATTGTCAGCCCGTCTGCGATGAATTCGATTGTTGGATACAAGCCAACTGTTGGCATGGTCAGCCGCAGCGGTATCATTCCCATTTCGCACACTCAGGATACGGCGGGGCCGATGGCGCGCTCGGTGGCCGACGCAGCCATTCTGGCGGCCTGCATTTGCGGGCCCGACCCGCAAGACAAGGCAAGCACGGATACGCAGGCCGGTTTTGACAGCTTGAGAGGGCTTGATCTGAACCGCGACGCGCTGAAAGGYGCGCGCATTGGCGTTGCCCGGAACTATTGCGGCTTTCACGATGAGATCGACGTTCTTGTCGCCGCCGCAATTGAGGATCTGCAATCATGCGGCGCCGTAGTGATTGATGATTTGGATCTGACCCCGGCACAAGCCATGCGACCGGACGAAATGCTGATCATGTCCAGCGAGTTCAAATATGGCCTGAACCGCTATCTTGAGACCCGCAAAAAGTCGCTCGATGTCGGTTCGCTTGAGGATGTTATTGCCTTTAATACCAACAACGCGACGGATGTCATGCCGTGGTTCCGGCAGGAAATTCTGGAAAAGTCGCAACTGACTGACGGMWTMAAAAGCGACGCCTATCTTCAGGCGCTGACCACCTGCAAAACCCTTAGCCGCGATGAGGGTATCGACAGGTTGATAAATACCAACCAGTTGGATGCGATCATCGCGCCAACCACCTGTACGCCCTGGCTGATCGACTGGATAAACGGTGACAACCGTAATGGTGGAAGCGCATGTCCTGCGGCAGTTGCCGGGTATCCAAGCATCACAATTCCAGCCGGGTACGTGCAGGGGTTGCCYGTRGGCCTGTCGTTTTTTTCCACCCGCTGGAAGGATGCCGGATTGTTGAATATCGCCTATGCCTATGAGCAAAAGAGTCAGCGCCGGGTTGCGCCATCGATCTGAGCCTTTGCAGCGATCTTTCAGATWATCGCGGATCTCTACCGGGGTCTGGATGCARTTTCGCAATAGCTTGAATATCCACTTTTCCATTTTTTTGACAAACCCTAACCGTTCTTCAAATTGATGTTCGGGCGCGGCCCATTCGAAGACCGCGTCGAGTTAGGTTGGAAAAGCCCTGTCGCCTTCGAACGAAAGGTGGCTTAAACGAGCGCCGGGGCCGCACTAAAGCGGGACAGGACCAGTATCGATGTGAGCCACGAAACGGATCGGCCAACCACATAACATCGCTGTCAGAAGTGCACGACGGCCGTCCCAAAGCAAAGCCGCAATTCTTTGAGATCGCGTTGCATTCAGCCAAATCAATAAATCATGGTAGTCTGCCCATAGCTCCCGAATTGTCTGGTGCGAAATCGACGCGATCAGCGGGGTAATAATTATTACCTGAGCGATAATCATAGCCGTAGGTGTGAAAAGCAGTCCGATCACCCCAAAAGGACCTGAACGAGACAAAAGAACATAGACGATCTAGCCAACGACAACAGGCGGAAGGCCCATTAGCGCATTCAATACTGCTATTGTTGTGCGCCGATTTCTGAAGCGGTTGACCGCGATCCAAGCGCCCAGAGGCASGCCGAAAATTGACGCAATTGTCACTGCCGACAGAGTAACTCGCAGTGACATAGAAATGATTTCCAGAAGATCCCGGTCCAGCGAAACCATTAGTTWCGCCGCATCRACCAGACCCTGAGTGATTTCATTCATTTTTTGATCGCTGAGGTTGAGGTCCGGTGAAAAGTTTCTTCGATTGAGAGTACCGCATCTTGGTAAGCGGTGCGCACAGCACGTCCGGGTTTCAGCTTGACGTATTATCGAAGGCCCATGGCATGAGCTCGTCGATCCGTTCGGCCGGGTGGCCTGAGGCG
>NVTR01000069.1 GCA_002732955.1 Marinosulfonomonas sp. | reverse complement strand
CATCTGCGCCGCCAAGTTTGACCGGATGCTGGTAGTCGCCTGATCTAGTACTTTGCGAATTGYRTTTCGCGTGCGACTATTCCCGCAAGGGGGATTGATCACATGCAGAAACTACAAACTCAGGGTGTGCATCACATMACSATCAACGGYGCKGATCGYCARACATCRCTSGATTTCTGGGAAGGCGTGTTGGGYATGCCRTTCGTTTTCGATCAGCCCAATCTGGATAACCCAAACGAAGGCCACCTGTATTTTGACCCCGGCGACGGTCGCCTGATCACCATTTTCACCAACGAAGATCGCCAGGCCGATCCACGCCGCACCCCCAACCATCCCGGCTGCGTACATCACCTGGCCTTCAACGTCAGCCATGCCACGATTGCCCAGGCCATCAAACGGCTGGACGACCGGGGCATTTCCCATACAGAGATCAAAGACCGCGGTTTTATGGACTCAATATACTTCAAAGACCCGCTGGGCCTGCTGATCGAACTGGCGTGCTACAAGTTTGAGCCCCCGCGCGGGTGTTCCCATGCGGATGTGATGATCGAGGCGCACAAATTACGGGTGTCGCGGGGTGACTATAATATTGAAGAGGTTCATCTGGCAGACGCGATTGAGCTGCTGGTAACGCGCAGCCAAGCGTCATTATCAGCGGACCGCGGGGCGAAAAATCCGTATTAGACTGCGGTTCCCCATTCCARCCAATCCCGATCCGCCTTGTCCAACAACCCGGCAATTCGCGCATCATACGCCGCCACCTCAGCCTCRCWCAGACGGYTTTCCCATTTRTTGCTGGTRGCGTTSGCAAAAAAATCYGCCGGRTSYYTGAGAACASMGTCTTCRCGCGMCACSACATYGGCGGCCTTTGCCTTCATACTTTTGAACGTCGCGGCCTCAACAAATTCCGCCATCTGCCCGGCGTCATGCTCAATCCCGTAGATGCCCGCCAGCCGGTCCAGCTGCCCCGCCAGATCGCGCGTCAGGTCAGCGTAGTGAAACAGGTGGATATTGGGCAGATGCGCCCATTTCTTGACCAACCGATAGTGGTCGACGATTGACGCAACAGTCAGATCGTCAGTGCCGCTATCGGTCAGGTCGTCCTCAACAAACATCCGAAAACCCTCGGATATATCGTCGGGAAACCTTTCCGGGTTCATATTGGTCTTCATGTTTTCCAGCATTGTGCGCATGGAAAAATGCACATCCATCGGATGACGGTACACGGCGATATATGTGGCATCAGGCGAATAGGTAATACCGCCAAATGGCGTGTGTGTCTTGATACAGCGACGGTGGGTTTGTGCAGTCAGTTCTTKGGCAATTTCAGCCKGATCGCGAAATCCACAATCCAGCCAGAGGGATATGTCGTCAACAATTTTGTCCATACTCGGATCATTGAAAATCAACATCAGGGTGATCGACTGCACCCAGGTGGTGCCACATTTGGGCGGTGTGCTGACGATAATGTCGTTCCGGCGCAATTCAAAACCATCCCAGGCATTCGAATTGGTGAATTTTCCCGAATAAATTTTGCTGCGCTCAGGCATATCTAGCGGCATATCTTTCCCCTGTTCAGATATTCTCAGTCTTGGACAACGTCAGAAAAATTGCAACCGACAACCCCGAAGACTGCAAAATCATCGCCATCACCACGATCTGATAGCGCACCGCGATCAGCGGATCGACGCCCGACAATATTTGCCCGGTCATCATCCCCGGCAACGATACCAGCCCCACCGCTAACAACGCATTGATCTGCGGGATCAGCGCCGCCGTCCACGCCGCCTTGCGCGCCTCAACATAACTCGCGCCCGCCGCCCGCTCACGCCCAAACCGCTCGGCCGCCAGCGTGATCGCGGTCATCGCAGACGAAAATATCATCCCCGCAATCGGTATAATCAAGCGCGGCTGATACCACGGTTCCGATATCCGCAGCACCACAAACAACACAAATACCAGCACCACACCGCCAGCCAACCCCAGTGAAATCACAGACCGCCCAAACGCCCGCCGCCGGTCCTCGGCAATCACCCGAATACTGATCCACGCCGACACGCCGATCATCACCGCCACCACAGCCAGCCCGATCAGCGCATTCTCGGTCTCAAAAATATAGACCAGCGCAAAGCCGATCAGCAGCAACTGCGCCACCATCCGCGCCGTGGGGGCAACGGCAAGGACGAGGGAAAATAATGAGATCGTGGGCATCTGAGCTCGTATAGTTGTCTGGTTTCCACATCACGTTACCAGAACGATCGGAACATACCATTGCGCTTGGATATGTCGCAAATGCGATAGTCGTACCTGCCAGAAATCGCGAAACTTACCTAAACCCACAACTTGAAACACCAAAGGCTAAAATGAGCATCACTCAAATTCCCGACACTGCAATCTCCAGTGCYGCCGCGTGGATTTGCTCTGATCTGACAGCAAATACCGACCAGTGGATGTATCAACTGAGCAGCGACGATCTCGCCGATCTCGAAAACGCCGCCCGTCATTATCTAAGTCTGTCCAAAGATGTAGGTGAGATCACCAAAGCCGACTTCCCGTTGGGGCATTTCCACAACCACCTCGCGGCGATGCAGGAAAAACTCCTGCACGGTATCGGGGTTGAGGTGTTGCGCGGCCTGCCCATCGAAAAATACACTCAGGAATTTGCYGCCACCATCTTTTGCGGCATCGGCACCCAYCTYGGCCACGCCCGGTCGCAAAACGCWCAGGGTCATATTCTCGGCCATGTCCGCGATGTCGGGGCCGATGCCAAAGACACCAAAACCCGCATCTACCAGACATCCGAACGCCAGACATTCCACACCGACAGCGCCGACGTTGTGGCYTTGCTTTGTATKCGTGACGCGCAAGAAGGTGGGCGATCTTTGCTGGTAAGTGCCGTGTCAATCTTCAACCGGATGCTGGCAGAACGCCCTGATCTATTGAAACGACTGTTTGACCCAATTGCCACCGACCGGCGCGGCGAAATCCCGGACGGCGCCAAACCCTACATGGAAATCCCGGTRTTTARCTGGCACAACGAAAAACTGACGGTGTTCTACCAGCGCCAGTACATCGACAGYGCSCAGCGGTTCGATGGTGCCATGCGACTTACAGATGCCCACATAGAGGCGCTGGATATGTTCGAYGYRCTKGCGAAYGATCCGRACCTGAAYATYWSKATGCAAYTRGTSCCCGGRGATATGCAGTTCGTCTATAAYCATTCCCAACTTCACGACCGCACCGGCTTTACCGACTGGCCSGACCCGRCMAAACGRCGGCAYYTGTTKCGSCTYTGGCTGTCRATGCCGGGAGACCGCGAATTGCCGGCCTGTTTTGCTGAACGCTACGGTTCAATAGAAATCGGCAATCGCGGCGGGATTATTACCAAAGAGACGCGCCTGTCWGCGCCGTTGGACTAGCGCTCCTATTTATTGGGGATTTGCGCCCGGCCATCTGTGTCTGACGTCTAACTACCAAACGATTCCCAAGATTAGCCCTTCACATTCCTTTTCAAAGCGCCTATATCGCGCGGGTTCAGGTCGCCTCGTTCGTGTGGCGGCCTGTGCGATTCGTCCGAGACGGTGGGTGGTATGTTAACCATAATTCCTGCCTGAGATGGGAAATTAACAATGAATTCAGGGGTTTGTTCCCTTGGGTGATTTTGCGAAGGACCCGTAAGGACCCGATTGTCGGGCACTTGTCCGGCATTAATGAGCCGGGGGGTCACACCCCCATAATTGGAGTGAAACTGTGGATAGAGCACAAAAAGAGAGAACGGTCGAAGAACTCGGCCAGATCTTTGAAAGCTCTGGCGTTATTGTGGTCGCACAWTACGCAGGTCTTACRGTTGYTGAAATGCAGGAACTGCGCGCAAAYATGCGTGAAGCGGGTGGTTCTGTTCGCGTTGCCAAAAACAGGCTCGCCAAAATCGCCCTTGAGGGAACCCCGAACGCTTCTATCGGTGATCTCCTGAAAGGTATGACTGTACTTGCTTATTCCGAAGACCCGGTGGCTGCGGCCAGGGTCGTGGATGCTTACGCCAAAGAGAACGACAAGCTCGTGATCTTGGGTGGGGTAATGGCTGGTACTGCTCTTGATGTCGCCGGTGTTAAAGCTGTCGCCAAAATGCCTAGCCGTGATGAGCTTATTGCTTCCATCGCGGGTTGCATTGGCGCACCTGCTTCTAACATTGCCGGGGCAATTGGCGCACCTGCTGCAAACATCGCGGGCATTTTGTCCACAATTGAGGACAAGGCTGCCTAAAGCAACTTTAGATTTGCGTGGGTAGATTGCTCACGTTGGAACACATCGAAAACGAACGGAAAAAATGAAATGGCTGATCTAGCAAAAATGGCGAAAGACATTGTCGGTTTGACACTTCTTGAAGCCCAGGAACTAAAGACCATCCTCAAGGATGAATACGATATCGAACCTGCTGCCGGTGGCGCAGTTGTGATGGCGGCTGCCGATGGTGGCGGCGCTGCTGAAGAAGAAAAGACTGAATTCGACGTCGTTCTGAAGAACGCCGGCGCTTCCAAGATCGCAGTGATCAAAGAAGTTCGCACGCTGACAGGTCTTGGTCTGAAAGAAGCCAAGGATCTGGTTGAAGCYGGCGGCAAAATCAAAGAAGGCGTCTCAAAAGAAGAAGCCGACGAAGTTAAGGGCAAGCTGGAAGCAGCTGGCGCAGAAGTCGAAGTAGCCTAATGGCTGTCGGGCCGTTAAGGCCCACTAAAATATCTGGCCGGGTGCGGATTATCGCGCCCGGCCACACCTGTCTTTATAAGCGGCCCGCTTAGGGGCCATTTCTAAAGAGAGGTTTCTGGATCGGGTGCAGGTCGGTGGGACGGCTTGCAAGAATTGACCAGAACCCCTGTTTCAAGGACGTATCACCGTGGCCCCGACGGATGATGCGTTTGCGAACATGAAAGGTATAACGAGCATGGCATCGTCCTTCCTCGGCCAGAAACGGCTTCGTAAGTATTACGGTAAAATTCGTGAAGTTCTGGAAATCCCGAACCTGATTGAGGTTCAGAAATCTTCGTACAAACTGTTCCTGAATTCAGGCGAGAACGAAACCCCTACCGATGGCGATGGCATCCAGGGTGTTTTCCAGTCGGTATTCCCGATCAAGGATTTCAACGAAACGGCTGTGCTTGAATTTGGCAAGTACACGCTGGAAAAGCCAAAATACGACGTAGAAGAATGTATGCAGCGCGACATGACTTACGGCGCACCGCTAAAGGTGACGCTGCGCCTGATCGTCTTTGATATTGACGAAGACAGCGGCAACAAGTCGGTGAAAGACATCAAAGAACAAGACGTATTCATGGGCGACATGCCCCTGATGACACCAAACGGCACGTTCGTTGTGAATGGYACAGAGCGGGTGATCGTTTCCCAGATGCACCGCTCACCGGGTGTGTTCTTTGACCACGACAAGGGCAAAACCCACAGCTCGGGTAAGTTGCTGTTCACTTGCCGGATCATTCCTTACCGTGGTTCGTGGCTGGATTTTGARTTTGACGCCAARGAYCTKGTWTTYGCGCGCATTGACCGTCGCCGCAAACTGCCGGTGACAACACTGCTTTATGCGCTTGGTCTGGATCAGGAAGGCATCATGGATGCCTATTACGACACGGTTCAGTTCAAGTACAAAAAGAACAAAGGCTGGGTTACTAAATTCTTCCCGGAACGTGTCCGCGCAACACGCCCTGAATTTGATCTGGTGGACGCCAAGTCCGGCAAAGTGATTGCCGAAGCTGGCAAAAAAGTTACCCCACGCGCCGTCAAGAAACTGATCGATGACGCCAAGGTCAAAGACCTGCTGTTGCCGTTYGATGCMATCGTTGGTCGCTTTGTTGCCAAGGATATCATCAACGAAGATACCGGCGCGATCTATGTCGAGGCCGGTGATGAGCTGACACAGGAATTCGACAAAGCCGGTGAACTGACCGGTGGTAGCCTCAAGGAACTGATGGACGCCGGAATAACTGACATTCCGGTTCTGGATATCGATATCCAGAATATCGGCCCCTACATGCGCAACACCATGGCGGCCGATAAAAACATGAACCGGGCAACTGCGCTGATGGATATTTACCGCGTTATGCGCCCGGGTGAGCCGCCAACCGTTGATGCCGCCTCGGCGCTGTTCGACACATTGTTCTTTGATTCAGATCGTTACGATCTTTCGGCTGTTGGCCGGGTCAAAATGAACATGCGTCTGAATTTGGACGCGGAAGACACTCAGCGYACTTTGCGCAAGGAAGACATCATTGCCTGTATCAAGGCGCTGGTTGACCTGCGCGATGGSCGTGGCCACGTTGACGATATTGACCACCTAGGCAACCGCCGGGTGCGCTCGGTAGGTGAACTGATGGAAAACCAGTACCGCGTTGGCCTGTTGCGGATGGAACGTGCGATCAAGGAACGCATGTCCAGCGTCGAAATCGACACGGTGATGCCGCAGGATCTGATCAATGCAAAACCTGCCGCCGCTGCGGTGCGGGAATTCTTTGGTTCCAGCCAATTGTCGCAATTCATGGACCAAACCAACCCATTGTCGGAAGTGACGCACAAACGCCGCCTGTCCGCGCTTGGGCCCGGTGGTCTGACCCGCGAACGTGCTGGTTTTGAGGTGCGCGATGTGCATCCAACCCACTACGGTCGGATGTGTCCAATTGAAACGCCGGAAGGGCCAAAYATTGGTCTGATCAACTCACTGGCCACTTTCGCCCGGGTGAACAAATACGGCTTTATCGAAACACCTTACCGCAAAGTTGTGGATAGCAAGGTGACAGACGAAGTAAACTATATGTCCGCCACYGAAGAAATGCGCCATACTGTGGCGCAGGCCAACGCGCAACTGGATGAGAACGGCAAGTTCAAGAACGATCTGGTGTCGACCCGGAAATCCGGCAACTATCAGCTGTCAGCTCCTGAGAATGTTGACCTGATTGACGTGTCACCAAAGCAGCTGGTCTCAGTTGCGGCATCCCTTATTCCGTTCCTGGAAAATGACGATGCGAACCGGGCCCTGATGGGTTCGAACATGATGCGTCAGGCGGTTCCGTTGCTGGTGGCCGAAGCACCACTGGTGGGAACCGGGATTGAATCAATCGTGGCACGGGATTCCGGTGCGGCCATTCTGGCCAAACGTGGTGGTGTCATTGATCAGGTTGATGCGCAACGGATCGTGATCCGGGCAACCGAAGATCTGGAACCGGGCGATCCGGGCGTGGATATCCACACCCTGCGCAAGTTCCAGCGTTCAAACCAGAACACCTGCATCAACCAGCGTCCGCTGGTGAAGGTGGGTGATCGGGTTCACAAAGATCAGGTGATTGCCGATGGGCCTTCCACTGATCTGGGTGAACTGGCGCTGGGTAAGAACATCATCGTCGCGTTTATGCCGTGGAATGGTTACAACTACGAAGACTCGATCCTGATTTCCGAACGYATYACCCGYGAYGACGTGTTYACGTCGATCCACATCGATGAATTCGAAGTGGCGGCGCGYGATACCAAACTGGGGCCTGAAGAAATCACCCGCGACATTCCAAATGTCGGTGAAGAGGCGCTGCGCAATCTGGATGAGGCCGGTATCGTTTACATCGGTGCCGAAGTSGTKCCGGGYGAYATTCTGGTGGGTAAGATCACGCCAAAAGGCGAAAGCCCGATGACACCCGAGGAAAAGCTGCTGCGCGCCATCTTTGGTGAAAAAGCAKCWGATGTCCGTGACACGTCGCTGCGGGTCAARCCGGGTGACTTTGGTACRGTCGTTGARGTTCGSGTRTTCAACCGCCACGGCGTCGAAAAAGACGAACGTGCGGTTCAGATTGAACGCGAAGAAGTWGAACGYCTKGCCCGTGACCGYGAYGATGAAATGGGAATTCTGGATCGCAACATCTAYCAGCGCCTTAAGGGYATGCTGTTGGGTAAAGTTGCTGTCAAAGGCCCCAAAGGCATCAAGCCAAAATCCGAAGTTACCGAGGAACTGCTGGAATCACTGGGCCGTGGCCTGTGGTGGCAGCTKGCMCTTGGCGACGAYAARGAAGCSGCAGAAGTCGAAGCGCTGAAYGARCAGTACGAAATTCAGATCCGCGCGCTTGAGCATCGYTATGAGGACAAAGTTGAAAAAGTCCGYCGYGGCGATGATCTGCCACCGGGYGTGATGAAGATGGTCAARGTYTTCGTYGCGGTGAAGCGCAARCTGCAACCGGGCGATAAGATGGCYGGTCGTCACGGCAACAAAGGTGTGATTTCCAARGTTGTASCGATGGAAGACATGCCGTTYCTGGMKGAYGGGACACCGGTTGACTTTGTGCTGAACCCRCTKGGTGTGCCKTCGCGTATGAAYGTCGGGCAAATCCTTGAAACCCACATGGGTTGGGCAGCGCGTGGTCTGGGCATCCAGATTGACGATGCTTTGGTTGCCTATCAACGCACCGGCGATATGACTCCGGTGCAGGAGGCGATGAAGACCGCCTATGGCGATGATGTATACGACGAAGGCATCAAAGACATGGACGAAGATCGCCTGATCGAGGCCGCAARYCTYGTGACWCGCGGYGTTCCRATTGCRACRCCRGTGTTTGACGGTGCCAAAGAGGCCGAYGTGAATGACAGYCTYATTCGCGCKGGKTTCTCAACCTCKGGYCAGTCGATCCTGTTTGACGGTCTGACMGGTGAGCAGTTCGCGCGGCCAGTAACGGTTGGCGTYAAATACCTGCTGAAACTGCACCACCTTGTGGATGACAAAATCCACGCGCGTTCCACCGGGCCTTACAGCCTTGTCACGCAGCAACCTCTGGGTGGTAAAGCCCAGTTCGGTGGCCAGCGTTTCGGGGAAATGGAAGTCTGGGCGCTGGAAGCGTATGGCGCGGCCTACACGTTGCAGGAAATGCTTACGGTCAAGTCGGATGACGTGGCCGGGCGTACCAAAGTCTATGAAAGTATCGTCAAAGGCGAAGATAACTTYGAGGCTGGTGTRCCAGAGAGCTTTAACGTGCTGGTAAAAGAAGTGCGGGGCCTCGGCCTCAACATGGAACTCCTGGATGCGGAGCCGGATGAGTAGGGGGCMYRRCGCCCCCCACCTTTCCCTCCCACCTTTTTTAAGGAATGCAAAATGAACCAGGAACTTACAAACAACCCGTTTAACCCACTTGCTCCGCAAAAGACCTTTGATGAGATCAAAATCTCATTGGCGTCGCCGGAACGAATTCTGTCGTGGTCTTTYGGCGAAATCAAAAAGCCTGAAACCATCAACTACCGCACATTCAARCCGGAACGCGACGGTCTGTTCTGTGCCCGTATCTTTGGCCCGGTCAAAGACTATGAATGCCTGTGCGGCAAATATAAGCGGATGAAATACCGTGGCGTTGTCTGCGAAAAATGTGGTGTGGAAGTCACGCTGCAAAAGGTTCGCCGCGAACGCATGGGCCATATCGAACTGGCCGCACCCGTTGCSCATATCTGGTTCCTGAAATCCCTGCCAAGCCGYATCGGCYTGATGCTGGATATGACCYTGCGYGATCTGGAACGTATYCTGTAYTTCGAAAACTACGTGGTGATYGAACCCGGCCTGACYGACCTGAACCATGGTCAGYTGATGGCCGAAGAAGAATTCATGGACGCCGAAGACGCTTACGGTGGTGACGCTTTCACCGCCAATATCGGTGCCGAAGCGATCCGTGAAATGCTGGCCGCGATTGATCTTGAATCACTCGCCGAACAGCTGCGCGAAGACCTGAGTGTCGCCACCGGTGAACTGAAGCCCAAGAAGATCATCAAGCGTCTGAAGATCGTTGAAAGCTTCCTTGAATCCGGCAACCGTCCGGAATGGATGGTTCTGACCGTTGTGCCTGTGATCCCGCCAGAACTGCGCCCGCTGGTGCCGCTGGATGGGGGCCGTTTTGCGACGTCCGATCTGAACGATCTTTATCGTCGGGTGATCAACCGTAACAACCGTCTGAAACGTCTGATCGAACTGCGCGCACCTGACATCATCGTGCGCAACGAAAAACGGATGTTGCAGGAATCTGTCGATGCGCTGTTTGACAACGGCCGCCGTGGCCGGGTGATTACCGGCGCCAACAAGCGTCCGTTGAAATCGCTGTCTGACATGCTGAAAGGCAAGCAGGGTCGTTTCCGTCAAAACCTTTTGGGTAAGCGCGTGGATTTCTCTGGTCGCTCAGTCATCGTGACCGGCCCGGAACTGAAACTGCATCAATGTGGCCTGCCGAAAAAGATGGCGCTCGAACTGTTCAAGCCGTTCATCTATTCGCGTCTTGAAGCCAAAGGTCTGTCTTCCACCGTGAAGCAAGCCAAGAAACTGGTCGAAAAAGAACGCCCCGAAGTCTGGGATATTCTTGACGAGGTGATCCGCGAACACCCGGTCCTGCTGAACCGTGCGCCAACCCTGCACCGCTTGGGCATTCAGGCGTTCGAACCGGTCCTGATCGAAGGCAAAGCAATCCAATTGCACCCGCTGGTCTGTTCCGCGTTCAACGCTGACTTTGATGGTGACCAGATGGCGGTTCAYATTCCACTGAGCCTTGAGGCGCAGTTGGAAGCCCGCGTGCTGATGATGTCGACCAACAACGTATTGTCACCCGCCAACGGCGCCCCGATCATTGTGCCGTCACAGGATATGATCCTGGGTCTTTATTACATCTCGATGGAACGTGAGGGTATGAAAGGCGAAGGCATGATCTTCTCGGACGTGGATGAAGTTATCCACGCACTGGATGCTGGCGAAGTGCATCTGCATGCCAAAATTCAGGCCCGGATCAAGCAGATCGATGAAGAAGGCAATGAGGTCATGGTGCGGTTCGAAACCACACCGGGACGTCTGCGTCTTGGTGCGCACCTGCCGCTGAATGCCAAAGCACCGTTTTCGCTGGTGAACCGTCTGTTGCGCAAATCAGAAGTGCAGCAGGTCATTGATACCGTGTACCGTTATTGCGGCCAAAAAGAGAGCGTGATTTTCTGCGATCAGATTATGACCGTTGGCTTTAAAGAGGCCTTCAAAGCCGGCATTTCGTTCGGTAAAGACGATATGGTTGTGCCTGACAACAAATGGACGCTGGTGGATGAGACCCGCGGTCAGGTGAAGGACTTTGAAAAGCAGTACATGGACGGCCTGATTACCCAGGGCGAAAAGTACAACAAAGTTGTTGATGCCTGGTCCAAGTGTAACGATCAGGTCACTGACTCGATGATGAGCACGATCTCGGCCCGTAAAAAAGATAAGAACGGCGCCGAAGCTGAACCAAACTCGGTTTACATGATGTCCCACTCCGGGGCGCGTGGCTCTGTTACCCAGATGAAACAACTGGGTGGTATGCGTGGCCTGATGGCCAAGCCTTCCGGTGAGATTATCGAAACGCCGATTATCTCAAACTTCAAAGAAGGCCTGTCGGTTCTCGAATACTTCAACTCTACCCACGGTGCCCGTAAGGGCCTGTCGGATACCGCGCTGAAGACCGCGAACTCTGGTTATCTGACACGTCGTCTGGTGGATGTGGCGCAGGACTGCATCGTGCGTCAGCATGATTGTGGCACTGAGAAAATGATCACAACCCAGGCGGCCGTCAATGACGGTGAAATCGTTTCATCCCTGTCAGAACGTATTCTGGGCCGTGTCGCCGCAGAAGACATTCTGCGCCCCGGTACCGACGAGGTGCTGGTGTCAAAAGGTGAACTGATCGACGAATACAAAGCCGACGCGGTAGAGCTTGCCGATCTGGCCAAGGTCTTTATCCGCTCGCCACTGACCTGTGAAGCCGAAGAAGGCGTTTGCGCCATGTGTTACGGGCGCGATCTGGCCCGTGGTACCTTGGTTAACCAGGGCGAAGCTGTCGGGATTATCGCAGCCCAGTCGATCGGCGAACCTGGCACACAGCTGACAATGCGGACTTTCCACATTGGCGGTGTTGCACAGGGTGGTCAGCAATCTTTCCTTGAGGCCAGCCAGGAAGGCAAGATCCAGTTCGTCAATGCCAACGTGCTGAAAAATGCCGCCGGTGACCACGTGGTCATGGGCCGTAACATGAAGCTGTTGATCATTGATGCCAACGGTCAGGAACGGGCCAGCCACAAGCTGGACTACGGCTCTAAGCTGCACGTCAAAGACAAAGCCAAGGTCAAGCGCGGTGACAAGATGTTTGAGTGGGATCCATACGCCCTGCCAATCATCGCCGAAAAAGCCGGGACAGCGAAATTCGTTGATCTGGTTTCAGGTGTAGCCGTACGCGAAGAAACCGATGAAACAACGGGCATGACGCAGCGGATCGTAATTGACTGGCGCACCGCGCCAAAAGGCAACGATCTGAAGCCGGAAATCCTGGTGGTCGACAAAGATGGTGAACCTGTCCGCAATGCAGGCGGTAATCCGGTAACCTATCTGATGTCGGTGGATGCGATCCTGTCGATTGAAGACGGGGATGAGATCAAAGCCGGTGACATCATCGCGCGTATCCCGCGTGAAGGTGCCAAGA
>NVTR01000068.1 GCA_002732955.1 Marinosulfonomonas sp. | reverse complement strand
ACTCAGGGTTCAGGTTTCGCGCAATTTGCGGCACTCGCCGGATAATTGTGCCCAAATATTACAGCCATATCAATCCCAATAAAAGTTTGCGACAAAACCCCAGCCGGGATTGCGCCGGGAATGTCTGGGCGAGTTGATCCAGATCGACGGCTCGGATCATCATTGGTTTGAGGGTCGCGCACCCGCCTGCACCCTTCTGGTCTTTATCGACGATGCGACCAGCACCTTGATGCAGCTCCGATTTGTTAAATCTGAGAGCACATTCAGCTACTTCGAGGCGTTGGGCTTATATCTGGCAGCACATGGCCGACCGGTGGCATTCTATTCTGACAAGCACAGTGTGTTCCGCGTGGCCAATCAATCCGTCAAATCCGGGTACGGCATGACCCAGTTTGGTCRWSMGTNTGAATGAGCTCAACATCGAGATTCTGTGCGCAAACAGTAGCCAGGCCAAGGGGCGTGTTGAACGGGCCGACCGAACGCTTCAGGATCGCTTGGTCAAGGAACTCAGGCTGGCGAACATCTCTGACATGGGTGCCGCTAACGCGTTCCTGCCCGGTTTCATAGAGCGCTATAACGCCAAGTTTGCAAAGGTCCCACGTCGTTCGGACAATCTGCACAGGCCCATGAACATCGAACCCGACGGGCTGCGCGATGTGTTTTGCTTGCGAGATGAGCGTTATGTCGGTCAGCAACTGGCATTTTCCTATGAACGCAAGCGGATCATCCTTGAGGAAAGTGAGATCAGTCGCGGCCTGCCCGGCAAGTACGTGGACACCTATGCATTCCCGGACGGACGGCTGGACATCCGCTGTAAGGGTATCACACTGCCCTACTCTGCCTTCGACAAGGATCAGCGCTTGACCCACGCGGCAATCATTGAGAATAAACACCTGAGCGCCGTGTTGGCCCTCATCACAATCGAACAAGATAAAGCTGCACCGAAGCCGAAGGTAAAGCCGGTCAGCGCCAGGAATGGCTATGTGAAGACTGGACGGCGCTCACCAGGACGGCCGTCAAAAATGGAAACTTATTACGCTCGTAAACGGGCTGAACGTGAAGCGGTTATTTCACCAAACGAAGCTTAGTCAGATTCTGGCTTCAGCRATGGTGGCCAAAGCGCTCAAATTCATCAATCCGCAAGGCTTACCAACCCTGCGATATTYGAGGTCTCCGGACTGCTAAGCCTTGCTACCGTCAGCACCCTTGGTGTCATTCCTGCTTTGCGCAATCGGTGACAATTCTGAATTGCCTTTACATTTGATGCTGGAAAATATGTGGAACTCAACCGAACCAGACCGTTTTCGCGGCCTGTATCGCTGCATTTCTCCCAGCTACTGTATTTAGCCCGACAATAATCACTCCCAACCCTCGGCCTTGTAAATCTTCTTAACAAAGTGCAAACTAAATTGGCGAGCGCTGCGCTCGCGCCAACCATTTTTCTGAGAATACATCATGGGCAATCATCAGACGGTTCTAGTAAAATCAACTGATCCTAATGTTATCAGTTCGGTATCAGATGCGCTTAGCGAAGCCGAAGGTTACCGGCTGGTTTTCTGTGATGACGACATAACAGCCATYCGCAGRYTGAATGARRTCGAAGTGGATMTGATCGTTTGTGAYTTTGATGCCACCRYSACSGAMAAGGMAAACGCCCTGATCCAGTCGCGATTGTCCCATTCAAGATGCTGTMGAATTGTTGTGGTTGACCGCGATAACCTGGAGGCTGGTGTGGCTCTGTGCGAAAGCACCGCGTCGTTTCTGTACCTGATCAAGCCAATCGACAAAACCCAGGTCAAGATTGTCGTCAAGCGAGCGCTGGAACATACTGAATTGTCCAGACGGCAYCGCATCCTSAGCCGCGAGTTGAAGCTGTCGCTGGAYGACAACATTTTTGCCCGCGAAGRGGATAATTCTGTGCAGGGTGGGATTTCCCAGTTTGAACGGCTTGTCTATGCCAGCCCGAAAATGGCGGAGCTGGTGGATGAGGCGAAAGTGGCCGCCAAAACCAATATGCCGGTTCTGATCTTGGGGGATACCGGTACGGGCAAGGAACTGCTGGCCCGCGCCATTCATTTTAATTCTGACCGGATGAATTCTCCCATGCACAGCCAGAATTGTGGTGGTGTCACGGATGACGCGTTGTATTCAGAATTGTTTGGCCACGTACGGGGCGGTTTTCCGGGTGCCATTTCTGACCGGCTTGGCCTGTTTCGGGCGGCAGATGGCGGCACGGTATTTCTGGATGAGATATCCGAAATTTCACCGCATTTTCAGGTCGCCCTTTTACGTTTTCTGCAAGAGGGTGAAGTCAAACCGCTTGGGTCCGACACAATGCTGCACAGCGATGTGCGTATCATCGCGGCCTCGAACAAATCGATTGAGAAGATGGTGGAGAAGGGCAAATTYCGCCGCGATCTGTTTTACCGGCTGCGGGGCTTTCAGCTTGAGATGCCCCCCCTGAGCGCGCGTAAGGAAGACATTCCGGTATTAACCCAGTTCTTTGTAGAAAAATATGCTGGCGTTGTGGGGCGCCGGGTTTTGGGTGTTACAACGGATGCATTGCAGCGACTGGAAAACTACCCGTTTCCCGGCAATGTGCGCGAGCTGGAAACTGAGGTGCAGCGCATGGTGGCAGTGGCCGAACAGGGGGGCTATATTGCTCTGCGCCATTTGTCGGAAAAAATAACCAGCGCGCCGGTTTCTGCCGATACCAACGGCGCATTCTTTCCAAAAGGCGCGACCCTGAAAGAAAAAGTCGAAAATCTGGAACAGGCGATCCTGTCCAAGAGCCTAGCATCAAACCTTTGGAACCAGAGCAAGGTTGCCAATGAACTGGGCCTGTCGCGTGTCGGGCTTGCCAACAAGATAAAGCGATATGAATTGCGTAAAGGCGCGGGCCATGTCTAAGCCCGAGGGTGACGGTTCGAATGATCCCGGCGATGTGATCCCGTTTCCATTCTCGCGTTCCGGTCTTTCCAAAAACAAAGGCGAAACACGCAACCTGGGCCTGACCAAAATGTCCGCCRGTGTGAAACGGTCTGGCCGGGGTGCCAAGGGGCATTGGTGCAGTGATTGCAAGGGTATTTGGTACACTTATTTCTTTGAAGTTGAATGCCCGGTTTGTGGCAAGCGCGGCTGAACAGCCGAAGATTTATGTAACTCTAGTTTACACATGCCTCTGCAAACTTAGTTTGTAGTTTACACTTTGTTTCAGAGATTGTTCAGATTYCGGACAAAATTGATTGGCGTAAGTCCCAAAATAATTCCAACCTACCCTCAGGATACGCGAACAAAAAAATCCAAATCAAAGATCGGTAAAGCCGAACGCTGTCGAAGTGCGTTTTGTCGAAACCGGACTATTAATCCTTGGGAGGAACCAAATATGGCAAATCTATTGTGGCTTCAGGGGGGTGCGTGTTCGGGAAATACCATGTCATTCCTGAACGCCGAAGAACCAAGCGCCTGCGATCTGGTGACCGATTTTGGCATCAAYATCCTGTGGCADCCRTCHCTBGGBCTTGAACTGGGYGAYGAGGTGAARGCCATCGTBGAGAAATGTATWTCGGGCGAAATTCAGCTSGATATWTTYGTTTTTGAGGGCACSGTKATCAAYGCSCCRAACGGMACYGGYGAATGGAACCGGTTCTGTGGACGCCCRATGAAGGAATGGGTSAAAGAGCTGTGYGATGCMGCCGGYATCGTGGTCGCCATYGGTGATTGCGCMACTTACGGCGGYATTCCGGCRACSGCGCCKAACCCGACCGACAGTGTTGGSCTSCAGTTCCTSAAGCGCGAMAAAGGTGGKGCCCTYGGGGCCGACTTTACCGCMAAATCCGGCCTGCCKGTKATYAACATTCCSGGTTGCCCGGCRCACCCTGAYTGGGTSACACAGATTTTGGTGGCGGTGGCTTCCGGGCGCACGGCCGATYTGACGCTGGACGAATTCCACCGTCCGAAAACATTCTTTTCATCATTCACCCAGACCGGTTGYACCCGCAACATGCACTTTGCCTATAAGGTCTCGACCACCGCATTTGGCCAGCGCAAAGGGTGCCTGTTTTATGATCTGGGTTGTCGCGGCCCAATGACCCACAGCCCGTGCAATCGCATCCTGTGGAACCGCCATTCATCAAAAACCCGTGCCGGTATGCCGTGCCTTGGCTGTACTGAGCCGGAATTCCCGTTTTTTGATCTGGCGCCGGGCACGGTGTTCAAGACCCAAACCGTCATGGGCATTCCAAAGGACATGCCGGAAGGTGTGGACAAGAAGGGCTATATCAAGCTGACCGCCGCCGCCAAAGGTGCCGCCCCAGCCTGGGCCGAAGAAGATATCTTTGTCGTTTAACGCGAAATAGGAGAGAAANTAATGTCTGCAGCAGTAGAAACACTCGACATTTCGCCAGTTGGGCGAGTCGAAGGCGATCTGGATGTYCGGGTCGATATAACSGAYGGYGTTGTSACCAACGCCTGGACCAGCGCSGARATGTTCCGTGGTTTTGAGGTGATCCTCAAGGACAAAGACCCGCAAGCCGGGTTGGTGGTGACACCGCGTGCCTGCGGCATCTGCGGGGCCTCGCACCTGACCTGCGCCGCCTGGGCGCTGGATACGGCATGGGGCACCACGGTGCCGCGCAACGCCATTCTGGCCCGTAACCTTGGMCAGATYGTTGARTCCCTGCAATCAYTGCCCCGTCACCAYTACGGGCTGTTCATGATTGACTACACCAACGAAAACTACGCCATGAGCCCGTTCTACGAAGARGCCGTRAARCGSTATTCACCCTTCACCGGCACATCCTATGARGCWGGYGTGACCATYTCCGGTCGTCCGGTGGAAATYTAYGCCCTGCTGGGTGGCCAGTGGCCGCATTCRTCCTTYATGGTGCCCGGTGGYGTKATGTGTTCACCGACCCTGACGGATGTTACCCGCGCTTGGTCAATCCTTGAGCATTTCCGCCAGAACTGGATCGAAAACCTGTGGCTGGGTTGCTCGATCGAGCGTTATGAAGAAATTCAAACGCTGGAGCAGTTTGAAGCATGGCTGGACGAAAAGCCCGAGCATGCCAATTCYGATCTGGGCCTGTTCTGGCGCATGTCAAAAGACATCGGTCTGGACCAGTACGGCAAAGGCCATGGCAAGTTCGTGACCTGGGGGTATCTGCCCCATGAAGATCACTATCAGAACCCGACCATTGCTGGTCGTTCTGATGCATTGATCATGAAATCCGGTACCTATGACGGGGCGACAGATACATTTTCGCCGATGGACCAGTCCTTTGTRCGCGAAGACACCAAGCACGCATGGTACGATGAACCCGCAGGCGGGGTGCATCCGTTTGATCGCACAACCGTCCCGACTGAGAARAATACCATGGATCACGCCGGTAAATATTCCTGGTCCACSGCYGTGTCGCACGCTGAAAGCGGKCGTYTGGAAGCCGGGGCTTTGTCGCGCCGCCTGATTGCGGGCAACGATGAAGGCAAGGATTTCCAGCATAAAGATGGCTTGATCCTCGACATGTATCGCAAGATGGGCGGTGCTTCGACCATGCTTCGCCACTTTGCCCGCATGCACGAGCTGTGCATCCTGTATCGTGAAGCCGAGCGTAATCTGCGCGAATTCAAACTGAACGACGAATGGTAYATCAAGCCGACCGAAAAAGACGGTCAGGGTTGGGGTGCAACCGAAGCRATCCGTGGCGCGCTTTGCCATTGGATYGATGTGGAAGACGGCAAGATCAAGAACTAYCAGATCATYGCSCCGACCACATGGAACGTCGGGCCCCGGACAGAAGACGGYGCRCGCGGTCCAATTGARGAAGCACTGATCGGGACACCGATCAAGAACAGCKCTGAYCCGGTYGAAGTGGGCCATGTTTGCCGGTCATATGACAGTTGTCTGGTGTGTACAGTCCACGCCCATGACGCCAAAACCGGCGAAGAACTGGCGCGTTTCCGCACAGCATAATACAAATTACGACTGTCGGCGGGCGAGTTTGCCGCCGACAGTCCCGAGTTGAAGGGGGAATGGTTGTATGTCCGGTGCACAAGGCGGTTCTTTCAGTGAGGCGCAGAAAAAGGCGTATCTCGACAAATATGGCCTGACACCWTCYGAGGCCAGCCACGACATGTTGATCCAGATGATTGAGGATCAGTTTGCTGATGGTTTGAAAACCGAAGTTGAACCTTTCCCCGAAACTGGTCGTGAATTTGGCCTGTTGTTGGATGAGTTGCGCCCCATGAGTGCGGATCAACTGCGCGAAAAACTGATCGTGTCCGGGTGGCTGCTGGAACCTTACGGCGAGGACCAGATGCGCTGTCAGGAATGCATGTATTATCTGGTGCACAAGCGCTGGTGCGACCTGCCGGAACTGGACCTGCCGGCGAAACCTGACTGGTGGTGCCGGTTGTGGCGGATTTAGGGGGCTGTGATGGACGATCCTGAGCTGCGCGCCGATATCGGTAAGCGCCTGAAATCCGGGCTAAAAACCGAAGTCTGGCCACGAGCAGGAACCAGCGAAGAAGTGAATGCCATCGTCAACCGGTTGCAAAATGAGGCTGGGGAWGATCTTGAAAAGAAACTGGTCATCGCCGGTTTTACCGATCACATGATCGAAATCGAGGATATTGAGCAGCCCTGCGAAACCTGYATGTATTACAAAGTCCATGCCAAATTCTGTGAGCTGCCCGAACTGATGCTGCCTGTTGAACCCGAGTGGTCGTGTCGTCTGTGGCGGATATAAAGCCACTTGATATCGTTGTCATCGGCTGCGGCAATCCAAACCGCAGCGATGATGGTGTGGGGCCGCATGTGGTCAATCTTTTGCATGAAACCGGCGTGCCCGAACAGGTGCGGGTTTTTGACGGTGGCACTGATGGAATGTCGGTTATGTACCGGGCGCGCGGCGCCACCCAYCTGATTATCATTGATGCACGGGTCCCCGAGGGCTCGCCAGGGGCGATATTTGAGGTGCCTGGTGAGGTGYTGGAGGCTCCGCCAAAACAAAGCCTGAACCTGCATGATTTTCGCTGGGACAACGCGCTYTAYGCYGGGCGCAAGATCTACGGCGATGATTTTCCRAMGACCGTTTCCGTTTTGTTGATTGAGGCCGAATCCCTGGAGCTGGGTCTGGGGTTAAGTGCCCCGGTCAGCACCGCCGCTGTGCGGGCTGAAACACAAATCCGACAGATGATAGACGGCTGGATCGCGTCATGAGCATGCAGATTGCAGTGCGCGAGGGTGCCATTTATTTGCCCGCTGAAATCGTCGACACGTATTTCCGYGGYATCGATGCWGTGATTATCCTGTTGCAGGAGGGCGARCTGATGATCYTGCCGGTGCATCAGGCAACCGCCGGTGGCTGTCTTCTGAAGATCAAAAATGCCGCCGGGGATCGCGTGGCTCAGGCGCGTGATGTGTTTCAGGATCAGGATATGCTGGATTTTACAGTGGAAAATCTGAGGGTTGCATGGGTTTCAGAGCGCGGGGCGCTCTGCGCTGACYTGACTCCAAATCTGTAAACAAAGTTTGCATTACATTAAGTAAGTTGACATATTCCAGGAATTGTTGCCTTAGTTTCTCAGGGAAAATCAACGTAATTTTGATTCGGGGAGCACAATTTGGCCAAAACCAGCCGCGTAATTCAGCAAGTTCAAGCCGCATTRAAAGCCATYGAAAAYGAAACAGCAACAAAGTCTGAAAAGGCCGAAATGCTGATGGAAATTGCCATGGGCATGCAGCAAAAGCCCGAGACGGCAGATGATATTCTGGCCGCCGTYGATCTTTATCGTCTGGCTATGGATATGGCACCCGAGCATGAGGTTCTGGGCATTGCCCGTATCCGCGCCCGGCTGGCCACCGCGTTGATGACGGTACCGGCTGAAGACGCCACTGAGCTAAAGCTGGCCAGAACGGAAATWGAAACCGCGCTGGCAACCTTGACGGCCGAAGGATCGGACGCTGAGATTGCCGAAGCCGAGATGAACCTTGGACTGATCTGTCAGACATTGGCGGGGATGCGGGTGATGCCGATCCAACCGGCGATCAGCGCCTATCAGCGSTCRTTGCGSACSTTYGACAARAMKGAATAYCCWAAGGAATTTGCCATTTTGCAAAGCAATCTGGCCACCGCGTTTCTGTCGATTCCGTTTAGCGATGAAACCGGCAAGATGCGCGAAGCCCTCGCCGTTCAGGCATTCAGAGAGGCGCTGAGCGTCGTCAATCTGGTGGATCATCCCAGCGAATACGCCATGTTGCAGAACAATCTGGGCAATGCATTGCAATATGTTTCGTCTTCGCACCGGGTTGAAAACGGCTACCGGGCGCTTGAGGCTTATGATGAGGCGCTCAAGGTGCGCAACCTGCGCGATATGCCCGAGCAATATGCCAACACCATCGCCAACAAAGCCAATTGTCTGGCCAACCTGCCGGATGATGTTGAAAAGCCGGACTCTGGCAACCGGAATAATCTGACAACTGCAATCGCCATGCTGACGGAYGCGCACAAGATTTTCACCGAGCGCCAATCTGACGCAAAAGCACAGGCTGTAAGCGAAGCAATTTTTGAACTGCGGGGCGAACTTGGTCCCTCAAGCGTACTGGAGCGGAGTGGAATACAATGAAAAACAAATCGATGGGGTTATTGAAATGACGATAGCAATAGCAATTGTTGTGGGTCTGCTGGGCGCGCTGGCGGCTGGTGCGCTGTCCGGTCTGCGGATCGGCAAAGAGGCACTTGGCGCCGAGTTGGCGGCCTATATGGGCGCGCTTTACGGCGCGCTCGCCGGTGGACTGGCGGTTGTTGTGACCGCGATCATTCTGATGTTTGTTTAGGAGGATGCTATGATAAGCATGGCCATGAATTCCGCAAAGCTGTTCTTTACCGGAAAGCTTTTCAAAGACTTGCCAAAAGTCATTCGTCAGATGCTGGTGGGCGGCGCTGCGGGCGTTGTTGCCGGTGTCATCGTCGGGCAATTTGCACCGCTTTGGGCGGCGGCACTGGTGGCGGGCGCYGTTTCGGGTTTTATCCAGCCGATCCTGTTCAAAGACCTGAAATACGCGTGAGGTCATGGCCGATGGCGGATCTCCGGGCGTTGAAGCGCCAGATCTGGATCGCCTGCTTGGTGATCTGAATGCGCTTGAGGCGTTGCCGGAGAATTGGGATGAGGCGGCGCAGGTCGGTTCGCGCGCTWTGGTCGAAGCTGTTGATGCGYTGAACGCCGAGGCGTTTCGCCGSYTGATCCGCCGCCTGAAAGACCTGCCGGATTTTGGCAAGGCGCTGAAAGAGGCGGCACAGGACGAAGTGGTTTACGCAGTTTTGCGCCGCCACGGAATTYTRAAGGCGTCMYTGTTTGAGCGGGTCGAGGCGGCCCTTGAAACCGTGCGCCCGATGTTGGCCAGCCATGGCGGCAATGCCGAGGTGGTGTCGGTTGAAGGCAACCGTGCAGATATCCGGTTTCTGGGGGCCTGTGATGGCTGCCCGGCGTCGCAATTGACGTTTTATGCCGGGGTAAAAAAGGCCATTCAGGATCTGGTGCCAGAAATCACCCAGATCAAACAGGCCAAGGGGCTTGGCGGCGGCGGGGCGGACACGGTGAAATTCACCTCGCCCTTTGCCAATTACAAGGACAGYGAATGGACCCGTGCGGCGACCCTGGCAGATTTGCAGGATGGTGAGACCCGGTTYGTTGATGTCGATGGCCATTCGGTGATCCTGTCGCGGTTTGGYGATCGGGTGACCTGTTTCAAAAAYGCCTGCGCCCATATGGGYATGGARYTWTCSGAYGGYRARATCRAAGAAACCATCCTCACCTGCCCGTTTCACGGCTTCAAATACGCACTGGAAACGGGTGAGTGCCTGACCGCACCCGAGGTTCAGTTGCAACCCCAYGGGGTKCGGGTCAAAGGCCACAATATCGAAGTCAGGATTGTCACATGAAGGTTTCMCTGTCGCATTCGTTCAGCCCGCTGAAGGCRCCGGGAAGCATWACCCAGGGTGCGCCATTGCTGGACCCAAAGGGYGCGCGGGTGATCCTKGGMACYGATGGYGGGGCGCTGGTGGATTCRATTYCGCCCTTGCCRCATCGSATGTTYGGGCCRCGCGGGGTRTGTCTGCATCCCAACGGCTCACTTTGGGTGTCTGACACCGGACATCACCGGGTTTTGGGCTGGAATACCGTGCCAACCGAGGACGACACACCGGCCGATATTCTGGTGGGCCAGCCGGAATTTGGCCGYGAAGGGCGCAATGCCAAGGGGCCGGTTGCGGGCAACACCATGAATGTGCCMACCGGCATTTGCGCCTATCGCGGCGGGCTGGCGGTGGCGGACCCATGGAACCACCGGGTGCTGATCTGGCGCGAAACACCCACGGGGCCTGATCACCACGCYGAYATTATTCTGGGYCAGCCGGATGCGTCCGGCTCGCTGGCCAATGTCGGCAAAGATGCCCCAACCGCGTCGACCATGCATTGGTCTTACGGTGTTTCCACGATAGGAGATCGCCTTGTCGTCTGCGACACAGGCAACCGCCGGGTGTTGATCTTTGATGACCCGCAAACCACCGGACAGCCGGCTGATCTGGTTCTGGGCCAACACGATTTTGATTGCCGCGACGAAAATGCGGGTGAAGCACCTTCGGATTTTTCGATGGGGTGGCCGCATATGGCCGTTGAATGGCGYGGCGGACTGGCAGTTGCCGATGCCGGAAACAACCGCGTCATGGTCTGGAATGCCATTCCAAAAACCAACGGCGCACCTGTTGATGCCATGTTGGGCCAATTCAACATGAGCGATTGTGATTTCAATCTTGCGGGCTACTATCCCACTTCGCAGGCGGTCAACATGCCCTATTCGCTGGCCACGTTAGGCTCGCGTCTGGTGGTGGGGGACACTGCMAATTCGCGTATCATTGGCTTTGACGATAATTCSATGGCSGCCCATGCGGACCGTCTGAACGCGCAACCSGATTTYGCCGCCAAGGGYGACAACCGCTGGGGCGTGGCCGARCGTGACACCGTGTGYTGGCCTTACGGCTTGTCATCTCTGGGCGATACCGTCGCCRTKGCCGACAGCGGCAAYAACCGCATCATGATCTGGGACGCCGCCCCATGATGGGGGCCCGTCTGACAGTTCGTGGYCAGGTKCAGGGGGTCGGGTTTCGCCCGACGGTCTGGCGGCTGGCCCATGAAATGGGTCTGACGGGGGATGTGAAGAATACCGGCGAAGGCGTTGTGATCCAGCTATGGGGCAAGCAGGCGGATGGGTTTTCYGAGCGGCTGTATTCATCCTTGCCRCCSYTGGCCCGGATYGAGACCCTGAACATCGAACCGATTGACGCCCCCGCGCCGGATAGCTTTGGCATTTCCGCCTCGCAAGATAGCGAAATGCGTGGCGGGGTGACGCCGGATGCAGCCACCTGCGCCGATTGTCTGGCCGAGATCAGGAACCCCTATGAACACCGCTATCGCTATCCGTTCGCCAATTGCACCAATTGCGGGCCGAGGTTTTCGATTGTCACGGCGGCACCCTACGACCGGGCCAAGACCACCATGGCACCGTTTGATCTGTGCGAAATCTGCGAGGCGGAATATACTGCCCCGGATGACCGGCGTTTTCATGCGCAGCCGGTGGCCTGCGGGCGTTGCGGGCCGAATATCTGGATCGAAAAACTGGGGCGCGGTGCGGTTAATCTGGAAGCGTTTTCCATGCTCGATGATGTGGACGCCACCGGCGGCATGATCATGAACGGCCATATCGTCGCCATTCGCGGCCTTGGCGGGGTGCATCTGGCATGCGACGCCACCAATGCGGGCGCGGTGGCCGAATTGCGCCGCCGCAAAACCCGCGCCGGCAAAGCCTTTGCGCTGATGGCGCGCGATCTGGAYGTGGTGCGSAAATATTGCGAAGTKTCCGACAMRGAGGCCGAGGTTCTYRGCAGYSCRSARGCGCCGATYGTGCTGTTGAAGAAAAARCCCAACAGCCTGCCGGATGAAATTGCACCGGGACTGGATCGGCTGGGGGTAATGCTGCCCTACACGCCGTTTTACCACATGATTTTGCGCCGTATCGCGCGCCCGGTGATCATGACCAGCGGCAATCCATCTGGGCAGCCGCAATGCATTGGCAATCAGGAAACCCGCGACCGGTTAGCCGATATCGCCGATTTTGCCTGCCTGCATGACCGTGACATTGCCAACCGGATTGACGACAGCGTGGTGCGGGTCGATCTGGGGCGCGAACGGGTGCTGCGTCGGGCGCGGGGCTATGCGCCGCAGGGGCTGGTGCTACCAGACGGATTTTCCAGGGAAATTCAACTGCTTGCCATGGGGTCGGAACAAAAGAACACGTTTTGTCTGATCAAGGACGGGGCCGCGATTGTGTCCCAGCATATGGGCGATCTGGAAGACGCCGCCACCCACGCTGATGTGGCCCATAACATGGACCTGTATGCACGCCTGTTCGACCACGACCCGACGGTGATCGCCGTGGATCAGCACCCGCAATACCTGTCGACCCAGCGCGGCCATGCAATGGCGGGCGACCGCCCGGTGATCGAAGTACAACACCACCACGCCCATATCGCGTCCTGTCTGGCCGAAAATGGCCGGGCGCTGGACGCGGCCCCGGTGCTGGGCATTGCGCTGGACGGCACCGGTCTGGGGGATGATGGCACCATCTGGGGTGGTGAATTTCTGGTCTGTGATTACAGCGGCTACCGGCGGGCCGGCAGCTTCAAACCCGTGGCGCAACGCCTATGCCCATCTGATGGCGCAGATGGGCTGGGGTGAGTTTTCGATGAACCACGCCGGTCT
>NVTR01000009.1 GCA_002732955.1 Marinosulfonomonas sp. | reverse complement strand
AATATGTTTTTTTAGGCGAGTAAAAATTTCGCTACGAATAGTTTTATTCATAAAGTCGACTTAGCTGGTTGCTTCAGCAACTTTAGCCTGCTCTAAAGAGAGCCGTTTTTCACGTGCCAGTTGTCTTTTATCCAGAATGTTTTTACCGGCAAGATTGATGTCGAGGCTCATGGCTATTCCTTTGAAATCATATCGCTATTTGTTGGTAAGTTCGGGTTAGATCGGTGCAACCGCCCCTTCGCCCTCATTCGGRATGTAACAWTSCGGCACGAAGCGATCCGTGCAGATGGCGATGAACACCAGATCCTCGGCCCCGTCGTTGTGCACCCGTTGCGGGTGCCCGACCGGGATGTGAACGCAGTCCAGCGGCCCGATCCTGCACCCTGCCCCGCGCCCGTCATCCATGATGCCGCTGCCGGACAGCACCACGTAAACCTCTCGGATATTGTCCAGCGAATGCAGTTCTGTCTGCACCCCGGGTTCGACCCGGCAGCGGGCGATGGACATATCAGGCACAGTTTCATCGCCCAGTAGTTCGACAACGCTGCAACGCTCTCGAATGGGAAATTCGGCCTTCAAGTCAGCATTGAAATACTTCAGCATGGTTRTCGATCAGATTCAGATCAAAGGCACAAACGGCACGCCGCAGCCCGCCAATGTCAGAACCATCCCACAAATCAGCAACCATCGCATCGTATTTTCCCCTTATTTGCCAGCAACGACTGTCAGCCCCAGCATTCGCCAGACCTGCATACCGCCACGATAATAGAAAATCCGCTCGGCCGGGTACCCTGCTTCAATCATCCGTCGGATTGCGGTTGGCGACTGACCACACCACATGCCGTTGCAAAACAGCGCCACGGTTTTGGCGTTTTCGCAATCCCAACTGTCAAAATCAATCTCACACCCCAGTTCATTCAGCCGATCGGCCGCTTCGGTGAACGGAATGGTCACCGCGCCGGGGATAGTGCCACCATAAAACCATTTTGGGGTGCGGCTATCAACAACAATGGCGTCAGGATCTTGCAACATGTCCAGAATTTCCAGCTCACCTATGGTGGTCACCCCCTCAGCGGGACTCATCGGTTGTATACAAAACACCGGGCATGGACGAGAGGTGCGCGCCCAGTCTTCGTCAATCAGGTTGCTATTGTCCTGAATMCGCGAAATTTCAACGGGGCCACTTGCGGTTTGCACCGAAACGGCCATGACGTCACCCTGGATATTAACCGCCTCTTGTGCGGTCGCTGCTGTCCCGAACAGACCGACCAAAAGCATTCCAACTAACATTCGCATGGCAAAATTCCTTACTATTGATTTTAGTCTACCTACCACTGTCACAGCCAGTATCAACGCGACCAAGCGTCACTTACAGCCCGCGCAGCACCACGCTTCCTTSTTTCCATWGCCCTTTAACYAGAAAYCCCGTTTCACCGGTTTTCGGAAACTGCAYGCGCCAGTCCAAAAACCGGTCATTGGTCACCAMCCGCAAGCTATTGCGCACCGCGAATTCCAATAACAATTCATCCGCTGTCGTACCACTTGGYGCWACYACWAYMCGRTCMGMCYKWACRCCGATTTTTGGGGCGATGTGGCGGGCATTSGCATGGCGATCCCATAGTTTGTACCCGACATTTGCATCAAAAAAGATCATCGGRTTTAGCCCTTTTTCACCGAGCGCCACCAACACATTGTTCAGGATCTGGGCCGATGGCTCTCCGCCCCAGTGCATGACGTTTGAACCGTCTACAACGATATTTTTTTGCGGGTCAAATTCCGGAACATGCGGTCGCAGCWTTGACCCGCGTTTCGCCCCAAGCAGTCGCAGAACAACAAATATAGCTGCCAACAAAARACCAGCGATCACAACAAGGGTAAAGTCAGACATAAATTGTTTATTTCAAATTGGCTTAAAGTGAATTGGTTTCTATCCCGCATTCCACCCYATCAACAAGAAGCAGGGCGCACCACCTTTGGCGCGTCCTGCCCTTTTCGCAGGCTATAATTGCGTCGGCAAAGTCGCCACATGGGTCAGCAAATCCCCAACGGTGTCTGCCCAAATGCGCGTTTCCATTCGTCTTAATGAATTGTCTGGACCGCTCCCTTCGCCCCAAAAATTTGCATTCGGAAGAACTCCAACATTCTGGCCAACACGCCCATTACCTTACTACATGTACCGCGCATTTCGCGTGGCGCACGACACGCGCCGCCGTTGAGCCGAGAAAATAGTCCTGCAGACCCGGCTGATGCGACGCGATGACAATGCAATCAACTTCATGTTCGTCGGCATAATCAGTAACCGCGCGCCCGGCGGAYCCGCTGATCAGCTCRGCTTTGACATCCTTCACGCCACCCARTTCRGCCAMCAGYGCMGCCTTRGCYGCCTCATGCCCGGCCTTGATCTGATCGTCAGGAATATAGTGTGATACATAGCCCGGTATCGGCTCAATTACGTGGACTGCAATAATYTTGCCACCCTCATCCTTTARCAAACGGGCAACTTCCAGCGCCACCGCCGTGTTAGGGCGATGATCCAGYGCTACTGGGACGAGTATCGTTTTGTACATGACATTTCCTCCATTTCCACGGGCAAATTGTGCCAGAAACGGACCAGAGCTGCCTTGAGGTGGATCAAGGATGTAAGGAAATDCGCCTTAAATAAGCGGTACCAATGGAACGCCGCGAGCGGCCAGAGTCAACAATAGTGWGYWAAGTARAATCAAHCGCATCGGCTTCTCCTGAACTAATCCGTTGCCACAAACTTTACATCATTAGCCATAGGCGCTCACAACATCATACATTACCGGTGCAAAACCCTCGCACAAATCATGGATGCGCCGGTTACGCTCTCGCATCTCATCGGTTCGCAGCATCGCCTGAAAATCTTCTCGCGCGCGCCACTGTGAATAATTTGCAATCCGTGTCTGGGCGTCGTTTACATGGATCGCGGCGCCAATAAATCCCGATTGTTTGCTGATGAATTCGTCACAGGCCTGCACCAGTTCATCCAGCAAATCCTGGCACGTCCCAGGTGTTACTTTAAACGTGGTGATAACTGTCTGGTGGGCCGTATCTTTGGAAATAGTCAGCATTGGAAACCTCCTGTTAAGWCAACTTAACAGCCCGATCCACACTGTCCTACAAAAAAACCGGGGCTATTTGCCCCGGCCAAGTCTTTCAGAAGATGCCAGCCCTTAAAATGGGTTGYCCATCCGCGATGTCATAATCACCTTACCCTTGCAGGCCTCAGGCCAGGTAAGCTGCACCAGATTGTTGTTTRAGCCATAATTGGTGGTCGCATAGGGCATCCCAAATACATCGCCACTTGCCGCGTTGGTAATCGCGTYTTCGCTTACCACTGAGGTAACATTGCGCGACCAACCGCCAAAAGGAAAGTACCCGCTTGGGTCCAGCGTCCAGCTAACGGTGTCCGACGCCTGAATAAATTCCAGCGTCACCGGGTTAATCGTCGCCTGATCAATGCCGTTGAAGGTATTCCCCTCAAACACAACGTTGCGACTGCGGCCAAAATCCAGATCAGCAAACGAATTATCCACTGATTCAATACGCGCAATATTGCCATTGATTGATTTGAACGTATTGCCAACCACACTCAGCCCCTGCACAAAATGTCCAGTGCCGTAAGGTTTTATCACCAGCCAGTTGAACCAGCTTGCTACATCGCTCGCGGTGAAAATATTGCCGGTGATGCTCAGCCCGCCAAAYGAAAACTCYACTCCGAAATCCGGTGCCGCGTCATGTTCATTGGTCCACTCGATAAAGCAGTTATCAATATAATTCCCGGTGATCACCGATTTCAGGTTCGGATAGGTAAAGATCATCCCCCCCAAACGCGGTGCATCCACCTGATCATCGCCCTGGAACCAGTGATTGCCGACAATCAGATGGCCGTTGCCGAACARCACCCCGGTATGGCGGAACCGCTCAAACCGGTTTTCGCGRATTTTMGCGTCGTTGGCATTCACATTAAATGCCACCGTCGTTCGCGCTGTCGCCGCCACTGACTGTTCGTTCGATACAAAATGACAGCGATCAATCTGCAAGTCCTGACAACCGTCCCCAATCGACGTCACCCCGCGGTCCCGCGGCTTGGTCATGAAACTGTCTTTCAAATGAAACGTCTGCCCGGCCGGGGCCAGYAAAATGCCACTGGCATTRCCYGCACACTGGAATTCCACGTCCGTAATGGTGAACTTGGARAATTTGGAAAAKCCCGCGAAATCCAAAATGTACCGGAACCGGGTGAACGTATAGGTCTGTGTTCCGGCWGCATTATACAAAGGCTGGCTCAGCGTAATCGTCCCCGCGCCAATATTAGTATCGGTGACATAAACTTCACGCCCAACCCCATTGCCCTCAACCARCGACCCAACCGCRATATTRRCCACATTCGCCACCGCGCTCAGCGTCTTGGGGCTGGCTGTTGAATAGGTCGCCTGAGACATCGCAATCACCGGATCCCAGTTCGCCGAYCCGGTCGCATTGAACTGCCCGTTACGAATAACCCGGCGCACTTYAAACGTAGTTTTTGACCCTTCCGCCGCCTGCATATCTATCGGCGCATCCAGCTCAATACGGCGGCCATCCAAATCCAGCGATTCATGATCCGAAAAATTCAGCAACGCCTGAAATGCCTTTTTGAACCCTAAAACCTCATCACCAAACGCCTCAATATAGGGCGTCAGGCTATAGTTCCCACGCAGCACCAGTCGCTTGTCATCCGGCATTGTCACAGTACCCTCAAAGCGCACCGGGTTCAGCATCGACACATGATCGCCCAAGAAATAAACCCCGGTCGGCACGTGCACCTCACGCCCGGCTGCTGCGATATCCGCCGCCTCAAAAGCTGCTTTGTCATCCGCTACACCGTCGCCAATCGCGCCATAATCCAGCACATCAACCCAGCCCATCATTTTGCGATGGAAAGCGCTGGTAATATCCTCAATCACAATATCATCAATCCGCACCAGCCCGCCGGTGCTACCAGTCAGGTTCAGACCAAAATGCCCATAAATCGCGTTGGTCCCCCAGACCATATCCACCCCGCCACGCAGACCGGCGCCAACAATCGCGCTGACCTCAACAACTTCACCATAGGTTGTCAGAGAAACGCTTGGCCCGACTTCAGTCAGACCACCAACATTTCCGTTGCTGGCGTCCCCGGCCCAGCCCGCAATTGCGACAGAGGGCAGATTGCCACTAATCGCCTTTACCCGCGCGGTAATTCGCAGATAACACCCCGGTAAAATKGTGGTCTGCCCCATATAGCGCAGCTTTTGTGTGGCGCTGGTTTTCAGCAACTCCAGGCTACCGCCAAAATCCTGATCCGCGGCCACCAGCGCGGCATTTACATCGCCATCATAGGTGGCCGACCCCGGGGTGCCGTCCTCGCTCGACCAAACAGTCAACCCGCCTGAAAATGCCGGTGGCATCAGCACCAACCCATCCGTAATCGCCTTATTCATCAAGAAGCCCTTTCAAAATACCCTTAAGCGCAAACGACAAAACGCGCAGGGCGGTCAAACCACTCCAGCGCGCTCAAATGTATTATCCTGTTGGAATTCGGTCGTTTGCCCAGATCGGGCAATGGGTACCAAGCAAGTTATAATCGGGCTTTAAATCAACGCCCGCGTCTCCAATGAAATATTAACGAAATCTCAGGCCCACCCTTGCAGAATGTCTGTGCTCCCAGATTTTCTTCTTTTCATAAATATCTCCGCCGGAGGCACCCGCCCGAAGGGCTAAAAGAAATGCGCCCCCTGGGGCGCTCTATTTACCATTCATCGCTGTATAGGCAGATTTCACACCCGATATACTCAGGTCTTCGTGTTCAGCAACTAGACCGATCCCGCATAGCACTTCTCCGTAGTGTGCACATTGATTGCACACCTATCTTACCAACTCCCCCGCCAAACCTTTTTCGATCAGCCCAATGGTCTCTTCGACCCCGTAAAGTGCGATGAACCCGCCAAAACGCGGCCCCTGACTTGCGCCCAGAAATACCTCATAAAGTGCTTTGAACCAATCCCTAAGCGGATCAAACCCGTGTGACTTGCCCACGGCAAACACTGCGCGCTGCAACTCTTCTGCATATGCGCCACCGTCCCAGCCCTTCAACCGACCCAGCAAATCTTCCATCGCAGCGCGCTCTTTTTCATCTGGTAAACGAAACACCCGCCCCGGCTTCACAAAGTCTTTATAATACGCCACAGCAAAACCGGCAGCCGCATCCAGATCGGGGTGTGTCTCAGGCGTCGCATCCGGTGCATAACGCTGAATAAAGCCCCACATTCGTGATTTGTCCTCTGCCGCCGACACCGCCGCCAGATTAAGTAACATCGCAAACGGCACCACCATATTGCTGTCCGGTACGTTATGCCCGTGGATATGAAAAACCGGATTATTCAACCGCGCTGCCGTGTCCTGATCTGCATATGCCCGCAATTGCTGATGATACTCATCCACCGCTTTGGGGATCACGTCAAAATGCAGTCGCTTGGCGCTTTTGGGCTTTTGGTACATAAAGTAAGACAGGCTTTCGGCGCTGGCATAGGTCAGCCACTCATCAATCGATATCCCGTTGCCGGATGACTTGGAAATCTTTTCGCCGTTTTCATCCAGAAACATCTCATAGACAAAATGCTCCGGTGCTTGCGCACCCAATATCCGGCAAATACGATCATAGATATGGGTATTGGTGGAATGGTCTTTGCCATACATCTCAAAATCTACGCCCAGTGCCGCCCAGCGCGCACCAAAATCCGGCTTCCATTGCAATTTCACCCCGCCTCCCGTGACCGGCATSGTGACCTCATCACCRTCCTCATCGTCAAAGGTAATMGTGCCTGCCACCGCATCCACGGATTTCATCGGCACATACAAAACCCGCCCGGTTTTTCTGCTGATCGGCAGGAAACAGGAATAAGTTGCCCGACGCTCCTCGCGCAAAGAYGCCARCATCACCTCCATRATCTCRTCRTAYTTCTCTACCGCACGCAGCAAGACCTCATCAAACTGCCCTGACTTGTAAAACTCGGTCGCTGAATAAAACTCGTAYTCAAAGCCAAAAGTATCCAGAAACCGGCGCAACATAGCGTTGTTATGRTCSCCAAAACTGTCAAATTCCCCAAATGGATCGGGCACCGCCGACAAAGGCCGTTGCAAATGTTTCGCCAATTTATCCGGGTTCGGCACATTGCCCGGTACCTTRCGCATTCCGTCCATATCGTCRGAAAAACATATCAACCGCGTGGGAATGTCCGACAGAACCTGGAAGGCACGCCGTATCATGGTGGTACGTGCAACTTCACCAAAGGTTCCGATATGTGGCAACCCCGACGGTCCATAACCCGTTTCAAACAGCACATGACCCTTTTCGGGCGGCCCGTTCTTATAGCGTTTCAACAGCGCGCGGGCCTCAACAAAGGGCCAGGCTTTCGAATTCATCGCGATCTCGCGCAGGTCAGACATATCTCAGACTTTCAAAACTTTTCAGGCGAAAAGCCCAAACAAGGCCCAACCCCTATTGCCGAGTGACCCGCGCGTCAATATTCTGCACCGTAACAACAAGCCCAAAGGAAAACATTCCGTGCCCGAAATTWCCCACCCMCTCTCCGCTCAGGACTGCCTGATCGCCCTGATGATGGCCGTTTCCGCGTCTGATCAAAATATCCGTACATCGGAACTGGTCACGATCGATGCCATGGTGAACCACTTGCCTATATTCGCCGAATACGACACCGACCGGGTCAAACAGGTTTCGCAAATGGTATTTGATCTGTTCGCTGAAGAAGAAGGGCTTGACGCATTGTTTGGTCTGATCCGCGAAAACCTGCCTGAAAAACTGAATGAAACCGCCTACGCGCTGGCTTGCGATGTGGCTGCGGCTGACGGAACGCTGATGGAAACTGAGCTGCGCCTGTTGGAAGAAATCCGCTATGAGCTGTCTATTGATCGTCTGCACGCGGCCGCAATTGAACGCGGTGCTCGGGCTCGGCATATGCTCGCTTAGTTGCGGCGCTTTCAGCGCCATTTCTTTTAGCACTTCGTGCGGTTTCGCGCTGCGCGYATTTGGACAAAGGAAAAGTCCATAGTACTTATCCGTAAAGTGCAACCCAGCGGTTTATCAAGCCCCATTGCAAGGCGCGCGCCCGCCTGGTCCACCCCTTAGCCCCGGGCGGGCGTTCCCGATCCGCCGGTCTGATTCCATTGCGTCTGGGCATATCGGCGGCAAATATTGCAAATGCCAGATCTTTGCGCGCGCCGGTGCTGACAAAGCCCGACAACCCGCTGACAAAGTTCAGCGTTCCGGTCTTGGCTTTTAGCTTGGCATTTGATCYGCCAAGCAAATCACCTTCACCGTCACGCATTTCTATCGTTTTCAATATTGCCCCAAGGGTGCTGTTTGGCCCGATACGCACCATCGCCGCCACCATATCAGACGCACTTACCCGGGTTTTGTCGCCCAGCCCCGAATGATCGACAAACCTGGGCTTGCGCGCTCCCAGCCGGGTTTTCATCCAGCGTGACATTTCACCTGCTGATTGCGCCAGCGTATCCACCGAACGCCCCCGCGCAACACTCGCACTTAGCCCAGATACTTCTGCTGTCAGGTTGGTGGAATGGCGCAGCATCCCCTGTAAAATACGCGACAAAGGCGGGCTTTGGCGATTCACCAGAACCGAGCCACGCACCACACCGCTGGCCATCTCTGCCCGGCGCAAATTAATCCCGTGTGAGCGCGCAAAAATCTGCAATACCTCTCCTGCGTATAATTCAGGCTGACGCACCGGCAACCAGCGGCTGCCACCATTGCCAAGTGCTGCACGGGCCACAGTCCAGGATTCCGTGCGCCCACCATTTTTATAGGTATAGACCGGCGTCTTGCGCTCAACGATTTTCATCTGCGTCATCGCAATATCTGGCCGGTAACGCTCACTTCGGGCGTCCATCGAAACGCTGAACGCATCACCTGCACGCTTCCACTCAAAATGTATCCGGTTGTAATTCAGATTCAGCCCGGAAATTGCCGGGTTATAGCCCAGGTGCTCGGGCTGCCCGGAATCGATCTGGTTAATATGCGGCAATGCCCCGCCATGCACCAGAAAGCGCCCTGTCACCTCGCGTACACCGGCCGATTTCAGGGCCGCCGCCATTTCCGCCAACCCGTTGGTATCCAGCGTCGGGTCGCCACCGCCAACCAGCACCAGATCACCATTCAAACGCCCGTTTGTCAGACTGCCCGTCCCCACCAAGCGGGTGGAGAAGGAATGCGCCGGACCCAGGGCCTCCAGCGCATATTGCGACGTGATCACCTTGGCAACACTGGCCGGGGGCAGGCCTAAAACCGGGTTCARCGATTCCAGTATCCGCCCAGTACTGGCATCCGCCACCACCAAGCTTATCTTACCACCCAAACCGGCCCGCGTCACCAATTCGTTCAACCCCGGAACCGACGCAATCTGCGACCCGGTTGAACGCGCAATCGGACGCAGCGATGATACCGGCGCCCCGGCAAAGGCCGACTGCCCGACCCCGGCCACCAGCCCACCCAGCACCGCCCGGCGTGAAATATTCGAAATTACCCTATCCGTCATCSCSCAGAGTTAACCGCCCTTACCCGGCGCAAGCAAGTCAGGATTCCCATTCTCCCTGCGCGCGTATCGAAGTTGACGACAAATTTACCATTGGCAGGTTGATAAAACACCACGCAGGCGCATTTAGGCTGGCCAACCTCGCCGCTTCTCGCCCACGCAGCCGATAGCGTTCATACTGGTTCGCAGCCACAGATGTACGCGCCGATATCCGGTCCCCGGGCCGTGCCAATACCCCCACCGGCACATTTTCCATGATCCAGCGCCAATCCCGCCAGCTGTGAAACTGCGCCAGATTGTCCGCCCCCATCAACCAGACAAACCGCACGAGCGGATAGTGCGCCATCAACGCCCGCAGGGTTTCCGCAGTATACCGCGTCCCTACCTGCGCCTCAAAATCACTGATCTTCACCCGCGGATGATCCATAATWTCACGTGCAGCCGCCATACGCCGCGCCAACGGYGCTGGTCCCTGCTCTTTCAACGGATTRCCGGGGCTAACCAGCCACCAGACCTGATCCAGATGAAAYCGCTTCAGCGCCTCACGSGTGATGTGCACATGTCCTGCGTGCGGCGGATCAAATGAACCGCCCAGMAGGCCAACAGTCAGGTAGGGTCGTGCCACTGGCATTCGCGCATCCATTGCAGAACTATTCATCCACTTCATGGAACGTCTGTTGTTCAAATGTCAAACAGACGTCACTGCCAGAACTTGACTCGGATCGCGCAATAYACTCACCTCGCACCAGTTCAGGAGCAACCAAATGCCAAATTTCGATTCCGATAACGCCGCCAAAATCCACCAGCATCTGCACAGCCACCTGCCCTCAGACCCGGCTCTGCGCGTTAAAGCGCTGGAAAGCCTGGTGGTGGAACGCGGGCTTGTCGCGTCAGAAACCATCGACGCCTGGGTGGAAGCCTACAGCGAACATATCGGACCGATGCGCGGCGCGCAGKTTGTCGCTCGCAGCTGGCTGGAACCGGAATTCAAGGCCCGCCTGCTGGCCAACGCCGCCGAGGCTATCAAAGATTTCGGTTTTGAAGGCAACGCCACTGCCCACCTGATCGCTGTTGAAAATACCGACACAACCCACAACATGGTCGTCTGCACTCTTTGCTCGTGCTACCCGTTTTCGATCCTAGGCATGTCGCCCAGCTGGTATAAATCCACCGAATACCGAGCCCGGGCGGTGCGCGAACCCCGCGTGGTTCTGGCGGAATTCGGGGTTGAGCTGGATAAAAACACCGCCGTAAACGTCTGGGACAGCACCGCCGAAGTCCGCTACATCGTCATCCCCCAGCGCCCGCCGGGAACTGACGATCTGGACGAAGCAGCCCTCGCAGCCCTCGTCACCCGAAACTCGATGATCGGAACCGATCGWGTATTGAAGGCAGGGGGCACATAATGGACGGTATCCACGATTTAGGCGGCAAACAGGGCTACGGCCCGATCCCGATTGGCGATGATGCGCCTTTCCACTTTGACTGGGAACGCCGCATGTGGGCCATCGCGCGCGCAGGTATCCTGCCGCCCGGTACCATCATCGACCAGTTCCGCCACGGTCTGGAACGCATGGTGCCTGCCGACTACCTTTCATTCGCCTATTTCAACAAATGGTGCGCCAACTATTACATGCTYTACCTYAATGCGGGGATGTTCACATTGGATGMAGTGGCCASCGGCCATACCAGCAGCCCCGCCGATCCGGCAAAGCCGCAAACCCTGGATCAGGTARTCAATGCCCAGCGCAACATGTGYACCGACTTTTCGATTGAAATCAGCGCCAAACCCCGTTTCCAGACGGGCGACACAATCATCACCAAACGCATCATGCCGGCCAATCACACGCGCCTGCCCGGCTATGCCCGTGGCGCGACAGGCACCATCATTCGACACCACGGCGCACACCTGCTGGCCGACAAAGGCGCGCAAGGCGAACACATTGGCGAGAACCTATACACCGTGTCCTTCACGGCTACCGAGCTTTGGGGCGAAGATGCCAATCCTCTCGATACCGTCACCCTGGAATTRTGGGAGAGCTACTTTGTTTAAACCTGACAATCCCTTTTCACCACGCGATGAGGTATTCGAAGAAGCCTGGCACGCCCAGACCCTTGCCCTTGCGGACGCTATGGTACAGGCCGGACATTTCAGCGCGAATGACTGGGCCGAGTCCCTAGGCGCGGCCCTGAAAGACGCCGATACAAACGGTAAACCAGACACGACCGAAACCTATTATCACTGTGCAATCGAAGCCCTGGAACAACTGGTCGCTGGCGGCACGTCAATTGGTCCAGCCACATTGTCGGCGCGAAAAGACACATGGCATCGCGCCTATCTGGCAACACCACACGGGCAGCCGGTAAAACTGGAAGCTGGGGAGGCCGTCACCGAATAGTTTCATGATATTGGGGCTAAAACCGGCACATATAGATCATTTTGACAACGAAAGACACATCTTGCCTTCATCTGTATTTGTAGCAACGCGAAAGTTTTTACATAATATCCAATCGGTTATGGACAAAGGCTTTGCCAATGACCCGACAGTACGTTGGTATTCACAAGCACCAGAAGTTTTCGCAAACGAGCATCACAGATATGTTGAACTGTGTGCCAATCCAGCGTTTGAACACCGAGGCGTCCACGCGACCGCAAACTTTGAAGGCGCGGCAATCTGGTACCCACCCTCAGTCAGCGTTTCAGATGTGGACTACGAGGAATTCAAGCAAACCGTACAGTTCCCGCAAAGGCTGGGCAAATTAGGCGAAATCGCCGAAGCGTGCGATCAATACCGACCAGCAGGCCCACACTGGACACTTGAACTCATAGCCATTGATCCAGCGGTTCAAAACAATGGGATCGGTGGGAAACTTATGGCATTCGGACTGGCACAATGTGATCGTTCGCGGTTGGCAGCGTATCTGGCGTCGAGCAATTCCGCGAACCTGAGCTTCTATGARCGGCTTGGATTCACACAAATCTCAGAGGTAAGCGAACCGGGGCTGCCAACAATGTATCCTATGATCCGGCAACCCAAAACATGATCGTCAACTGACCAATATTTACACGGGCCGAACTATTGAATTCGATACACTGCGCCAGATACGCACACTCACTCCCGCGAAGATGCCGCCCACAGGTTCACCACCGCTTCATCCAGAGCAAATACATCAATCGCTTCCAGTTCGGCTTCGGAAAACTCCAGGTTCGCCACCGCACCGGCGCAATCCACAACCTGTTCAGGCCGTGACGCCCCAATCAACGCCGTGGTAATCTCGCCACCGCGCAGCACCCAGGCAATCGCCATCTGCGCCAGCGTCTGMCCACGGCTTTCAGCGATATCATTCAACCCACGGATTTTCTCAATCACACGATCCTCAAGTATCGTCGGATCCAGTGATTTCCCCTGGCTTGCCCGGCTACCTTCAGGCACGCCCTTCAGATATTTTCCCGTAAGCATTCCCTGCGCCAGCGGCGTAAACGCAATTGAACCGATCCCCAGGCCTGCCAAAGTCTCTTTCAAACCGTCACGTTCCACCCATCGGTTCAGCATATTATAGCTTGGCTGATGGATCAGGCAGGGCGTACCCAAGTCTTCCAAAATTGCTACAGCTTCCCTTGTACGGGCCGAATTATACGATGAAATCCCTGCATACAAAGCCTTGCCGGATCGCACAATACTATCCAACGCGCCCATGGTTTCTTCCAAAGGCGTATCCGGGTCAAACCGGTGCGAATAGAATATATCCACATAATCCAGCCCCAAACGTTTTAGCGACGCATCGCAACTGGCCATCAAATATTTCCGGCTGCCCCACTCGCCATACGGCCCCGGCCACATGTCATAGCCCGCCTTGGTCGCGATAATCAGCTCATCCCGGTAGGGCGCAAAATCTGTGCGCAATATCTCGCCAAACGCCGCCTCGGCCGCCCCCGGTGGTGGACCGTAATTATTGCCCAGATCAAAATGGGTGATACCAGCGTCAAATGCCGCCCGTGCGATCGCCCGCTTGGTTGCGTTCGGCGTATCTTCGCCAAAATTATGCCACAGCCCCAATGAGACAGCSGGCARYTGCAACCCMGAATTGCCGCAGCGGCGATAAACCATATTATCATAACGATCTTCAGCAGCCGCATAGGGGGATTGAAATCTTACCGGGGCGCGTTTTGGTTTTGTCATGGGATTCCTCTGGTCGAAAGGGCAACGGCACTGCGTTGGCCAGCGCTAACATATTAGTTTACACTGCGCTAATCACCTGCCGCAGGCAAGTCAACCCTTGACCTATAYTGYCCGGCGGGACTTCCGGGCCGCTCCCGACCCTTCGTGAGAGAGGGCGCATTCAAAATACATTCTCTATGGCATAGCCGGTCCATTCGATTGCCCTTCTTGTATAGCTTGGCTAGACCACATCCCAAATCGAAGACAAAAGGATTCAAACAAATGGCAGCCTATCAATACGTCTATCACATGGACGGCGTCTCAAAAACCTATCCGGGCGGCAAGAAGCTGTTTGAAAACATCCGCCTGTCCTTCCTGCCCGGTGTCAAGATCGGTGTCGTCGGCGTTAACGGCTCGGGTAAATCTACCCTGCTGAAAATCATGGCCGGGCTCGATAAAGACTTTACCGGCGAAGCCTGGCACGCCGAAGGTGCCAAAGTTGGCTATCTGCCGCAGGAACCCAAACTCGACGAGACCCTGAACGTGCGCGAGAACGTCATGCTCGGTGTCGCCGAGAAAAAGGCCATCCTTGATCGCTATAACGAACTGGCGATGAACTATTCCGATGAAACCGCCGAAGAAATGGGCCGCCTGCAAGATGAAATAGACGCCCAGAACCTCTGGGATCTCGACGCCCAGATTGACGTCAGCATGGAGGCCCTGCGCTGCCCCCCTGACGACGCCGCCGTGGATAGCCTGTCAGGCGGTGAAGCCCGCCGGGTGGCGCTGTGCAAACTCCTGCTCGAAGCGCCTGATATGCTGCTGCTGGACGAACCCACCAACCATCTGGACGCCGAAACCATCAACTGGCTGCAACAGCACCTGATGGATTACAAAGGCACCATCCTGATTGTGACCCATGATCGTTATTTCCTCGACGACATCACCAGTTGGATTCTGGAACTCGACCGTGGTCAGGGCATCCCSTATGAGGGCAACTATTCCGCCTGGCTSGAACAAAAAGCCAAGCGCCTGTCGCAAGAGGCCCGCGAAGATAAATCCAARCAAAAAACGCTKGARMGMGAACTYGAATGGATGCAACAGGGCGCCAARGCCCGSCAAGCCAAACAAAAGGCCCGGATCAACGCCTATAATGAACTGGCTGGCCAGTCCGAGCGCGAAAAACTAGGCCGCGCCCAGATCATCATTCCGAACGGGCCTCGCCTTGGATCGCAGGTGATCGAAGTCGAAGGTCTCGCCAAACACATGGGCGACAAACAACTGATCGAAGACCTGACGTTCAGCCTGCCCCCGGGCGGCATYGTCGGCGTCATYGGYCCCAAYGGRGCSGGTAAAACCACCCTGTTCCGCATGCTCMCCGGGCAGGAAGAACCGGACAGCGGCACCGTGACTTTTGGCGACACCGTGCAACTATCCTACGTTGACCARWSCCGSGAYGARYTGGACGCRGGMAAAACCGTCTGGGAAGAAATCTCGGGYGGCTCGGAGATCATCGAACTTGGCGACGCGCAAATGAACTCGCGCGCTTACTGCTCGGCGTTTAACTTCAAAGGCGGCGACCAGCAGAAAAAGATGAGCATGTTGTCGGGCGGCGAGCGCAACCGCGTCCACCTGGCGAAACTTTTACGCTCGGGCGGCAACGTCCTGCTGCTCGATGAACCCACCAACGACCTCGACGTCGAAACCCTGCGCGCACTGGAAGACGCGCTGGTGGACTTCGCCGGCTGCGCCGTAGTGATTTCGCACGACCGGTTTTTTCTGGATCGGATTTGTACGCACATCCTGGCGTTCGAAGGCGACGCCCATGTGGAATGGTTTGAGGGCAACTTTGAGGATTACGAGGAAGACAAGAAAAAGCGGCTGGGGATTGACGCGGCGCAGCCGAAGCGGGTGAAGTTTAAGAAGTTTGTGAGGTGAGATAGCCCTTGGATGGCAACTCTTCGACATAATCTTAGAAACATATCTGATGTTGCATTGCTCGACGATTTAAGGCGAGTCGCAGGTTCGACGGATTCAGCCACAGTGCGGCAGCGTGACTATAAGCAACTCGGAAATTACGGTGTCACAACGGTAATTCGTCGATTTGGTGGGTGGAACGCAGCAATTGAGCGTGCCGGGATTATCAAGACTGTAGACCGAAGTATTCCCGATCAGGATTTGATAGACGAAATCCATCGCGTTTGGAAAGAAAAGGGTACCCAACCAGTCTATGGGGATTTTCTTCGAAACAACACAAAGTACCATGCCACGACAATCGCAAGGCGATTCAAGAGTTGGTACCACGCGATCAAAATTGCATCCGAAACACTGGCGGATTTCAATGATGCACAACCAAAAACGAGTGTTCGCGATTCAAGAAAGCAGATACGTTCTCGGATGACTGAAAGGCTAAGATTCAAAATCCTGAAACGAGACCGATTTCGATGTGTTCTGTGCGGTGCGAGCCCGGCCAATGACGGCAGTGTCGAATTGCATGTCGACCATATCATTCCATTTAGCAAGGGCGGTCAAAGCGACGAAAAAAATCTTCGGTCGCTTTGTAGCCGGTGCAACTATGGTAAGTCAGACCAATAACAAGCAAGCCGTAGGATGGGTGCTCGCACCCCTCACTCCCTGACCACCAATACCCATCCTATGTATTTTTTGCTCTTTCACCGGACCTCAGACGGTACCCGCTCCCCTTGTAATCCCGTCCCGAAATCGTCATATGTCTCCTGCGACGTTATTTCTGTCTCGACCCACTGTTCTCCACTACGGCTACAGTCTTTCGATATTGCACTGACATAGCCGGGCTGCCGCACAAAGCGGGCAGCGATATAGGAGTACACACGATGGCCAATGGCACCGTGAAATGGTATAATGCAACTAAAGGTTTCGGATTTATCGAGCCTGAAAATGGCGGCGGCAAAGACGTGTTTGTTCACGTTTCAGGCGTCGAGCAATCCGGCCTGACAGGTCTTAACGATGGACAAAAAGTAACTTTTGACGTCGAAGCTGGCCGTGACGGCCGCGAAAGCGCGACCAACATCGCCCTGGTATAAGCAAGCCGTAGGATGGGTGCTCGCACCCATCTCTCCTACCGCACCTACTCCGGCCTAAATCAATGATGGGTGAAATCACCCATCCTACTCGCCGAAATCTCCTTTCGGCACCAAACCCGACCATTCCGCCGCAACCCGCCCCAACCGAATATCGCGATGAATGGATGAATACGGCCAATCAACCGCCCGATCTACGAATTCGTGTCTGACCGGATTTCCCCAACAATACTGAACATGCATCACGTAATCCGCCTCGTTGCGGATGCAATGCTCCCAAAATCTCCTTTGCCACACACCCCGCTCTTGTTTGAAGCGTTTTGAACGGCTGCGCGCACCGGTTGCGCCAATKGCCCGCACAAACCGGGTTTTAATCAACCGCCACCGCGTTGAAAAATCCGCGTCCCCTTCCGGCAATGTCCACACCGCATGCAAATGGTCCGGCAAAACAACAAAAGCATCGCAAATAAATGGTCGTTCGGTGCGGGTCGCGGCGTAAGCCTCACGAASTGCTTCAATCTCGTCCGTCAAAGTCGACGCGGCGCGGTTGGCAAGAGCAACAGTGAAGAAATATGTAGCGCCGGAAATCCTGGCGCGCCGGTAATTTGTCATTCATCCATAAACGCACATTTATGGTTAACGATGGGTGAAATCACCCATCCTACTCTCCAATATATCTCTCCGACAATMCCCAACCCATGCACCCGCCGCATAGCGGGGATTTGCTTTTGGGCGATGTCTATAGCTGCGCCGCAGCATATGTTCACGGTAACAACAAAACCAATGCGTTGCCCGCAAATGCATCAAAAGGACAAGAACCGTGGAAAATAATAAATTCGAACACCTGACCTATGCAGACCGTAAAGCCATCGAAGAACGGGCCCGCCAATTGCGCGCTCAGGCGATGCGCGATGCTGGCATTGTGGTCGGTAAATTCTTCCARGCCGGGTTTCACAAAATCACCCATCGCCTTGCAAGCTATCGCCRGAACTGGGCCGGGGTTCGGCTGGAAGCAACTCCGCCGCTAAAATCATAGCCATCTGAAAGGAATAGGCTCGGCATATGCAGGGGCCATCTGCCTGTTGTCCGATCACAAACACATGCAACTGTATTGCCTCTGCTGCCAATTCCCGGCAACTCTGCTGGTATGACACCGATYYTSTATTCYTTTCGCCGCTGCCCCTACGCCATGCGTGCCCGTCTGGCGCTGGCATCGGCCATGATYACCGTAGAACATCGTGAAATTCTGCTGCGCRACAAACCTGCCGAAATGCTGGAAGCATCCCCYAAGGGAACSGTTCCTGTATTGATAACCGGSACGCAAGTGATTGATGAAAGCTATGAAATCATGCTCTGGGCGCTTAATCAGAATGATCCGGAAAGWTGGCTGGATGTCCCGCCCGAGGCCCACAATCTTATTGAAGAAACGGATGGTGCTTTCAAAACCTCGCTGGATCGYTACAAATATRCCAGCCGTATCGCGGGCGCCGATCCGATCAAAGACCGGACCGATGCTTCGGTGTTTCTACGAAAACTAAACACCATGCTAAATGGCCATCCATTTCTGTTCRGCAACGCCCCACGTTTACCTGATATGGCCATCGCCACTTTCGTTCGTCAATTCGCCCATGTCGATCTGGATTGGTTTTCCGCCCAACCTTGGCCCAATCTGGCCCATTGGCTGGAGAACTTCAAAACCTCCRGGCGGTTTTTGAACATCATGGAAAAGCACCCGGTTTGGCAGCCTGATAGCAGCGCGCAAACTGGTTAGGTGATCTCACCYCGGTTGCAAGAAACCCTGGAAGATTATGCGCTTTTTACCCAACCAACAATCCCCGCGGCCGGCATTGCACCAGCCTTGCGCGCCTTTTCCTTACCGCCTTTAAACATCGCGAGCATTGGAATGCCGCGAATGTTGTATTTTGTACTGGCTTTCGGGTGGGCCTCGGTATTCAGCTTGACCAAACGCGCRGTGCCTTTCAACTCGGCCGCCGCCTTGGAAAATTCCGGTCCCATCATCTTGCAGGGGCCACACCACGGCGCCCAGAAATCTACCACCAAGGGCAAGTCATCATTGCGCGACGCCTTTGTCAGCCAGGCCATGTCCACCTCGACCGGCTTGTTCGAAATTAAGTTAGCGCCGCAGGTACCGCATTTTGCGCCACTACCCAATTTTTCCTGCGGCACACGGTTAACTTGCGCACAATCCAGACATGTAATTTTCAGCCCTGCCATCTCCGGCCCCTTTTCGTATTCGTTTTATCGCATATAATAGCAATRACTGCAAAWCCAAGCCCCNTTGYTTTGATCCACCTCAAAGACGGYTTCYAYWCCAACGATACGTTGTCCCCAACGCTCATTACCAACAGGCCCCAATATGCGATCTTGCCCGGAAAAACTTACCCAAATCAAACTACCCTCTGGCACGGTATCCGTTGACGGCCATGGTTATCTGACCAACCCGGACCTTTGGACAACCGAATTCGCCGAATATGCAGCCAAGGCCGAAGATATCACCCTGACCCCGCGCCATTTTGAAGTCATCAATTTCATCCGTTCATCACTTGAAGAGCATGGCATCATCCCAGATGCKCGCTTTGCTTTCAAATTTATTGGCCAACCAGATGGATTAAGTAAATCCGCCTCCAAGGAGGCTCTGTTTGATCTGTTCCCTTATGGCTATGTAAAGCAGGCGATAAAAATTGCGGGAATGAAGCAGCCCCGCGCCTGGTCGACGGGCTGAACAGTTTGCACAATTACCTTAGCGGTTGAAATTTGGTCCACGACATGCCAAATCCATCACAAGCCTTGAACCATGGAGAACTGCAATGTCCTACACCTTAGATCGCACCATAACCGAAGCTGATTTCGAAACCGTCGACGCCCGCGTTCGCGCCTCACTTGCGAACCATGGTTTTGGCGTTCTTACTGAAATTGACGTTAAAGCGACCATGAAAAAGAAGATCGACAAAGACATGGATTCCTATCTAATTTTGGGCGCTTGCAACCCTAATATGGCTTGGGAAGCTATTGGGATGGAACCAAAGGTTGGATCAATGTTGCCCTGCAACGTGATCCTGCGCGCTGTTGACGGCGGGGTGGAAGTAAGCGCGGTTGACCCCCAGGCATCGATGACATCCATTGACAATGATGATCTGCGCGAAGTAGCCGGTAAGGTACGCGATATGCTTAAAACYGTTATCGCTGAGATCTGAAAATCTGTTGAATTTCTGGGACTTAACCAAAAAAATCCCGACATTCTGAATACACTTTGAATTGAACCCGAATCTCTTGACCGCCTCGCAGCACCATGGTCTCCTGAATTGGAACAGGAGACCATCATGACCGACGATTCAAAACCCGAMAACGCACCAATTATAGAGGCCCGCGAAAATGGCCCCATGATTGCCAAAAATATAAAAACCTTTCGCCTACCAGATGGCTCTTTAGCTGAAGACAAACCCGTTCGCGCGCTTTGCCGTTGTGGTCAGTCTAAAAACAAACCCTATTGTGACGGCTCCCATAACGACGCAAAATTTGACAGCWGTTCCGGAGACCCAAAGAGCCACGATAAAGTCTCGGTTTACAAAGGGGCCGACGTAACGGTTTATTACAACAAGCTTTTATGCAGCCATGCCGCTGAATGTGGTCGTCTGGCAAGTAATGTTTTCAACACGCAAGAACGCCCGTGGATTCAACCCGACAATGGCACAGTTGAACAAATCGCACAGGTCGTGTCCGCCTGCCCTTCTGGCGCCCTGCGAATGGGTGAACCAGACGGCGACCCGCAGGCCATTACAAATGATGAAGTCTCAATTCAGGTTGAAAAAAACGGCCCGTATTGGGTCAGGAACATCGCAATATCCCCCGAATATTGGGCAGAAGGGCAAAGTGATAATAAATACGTTCTCTGCCGCTGCGGTCTGTCAAAAAATAAACCGTTTTGTGACGGGACGCACTCCGAAGAAGGTTGGTCCGAAAGCTAATCAACAATATTCTAGCCCGTTGGGAACATCAGTTCTGGCTGGTGTGTCTCTTCTTCCAAAAGCGGTTTATTGTTGGACATATGACGCTCGAGCAATTTCTTTAAGCGCACACCCCGGACCAACAGGCGTGCTGGTTCCATTGCAAAATTGGACACATAGCGAAAATGTATGCGAATCTTTTCAATTTCGCGGGGAGATAGGCTCTCATGAACCTGTTTCCCCAGAAAYAGTGTTTCAGTTGGTGTATTCTCGGCATAAATAACCGCGTGATGGTCCAGTAATATGTGTATGTATGTAACTTCGCCCACTTGTTTGACGCGACTGATGCCTGCCATTCCAACCAACTGACAAGCCGGTACCAGAATTTCTCGTTGCCCAAACATTCGTTCCGCAATATTTGAACGGATTAGTATCCGATGCTGTGGGGAAACAATCAAATCCCGGCCTGGCAGTTCTTGCCCGAGTGAACCCGCTGAAATGCGCACGGGACCATGGTTCGGGTAAGCTTTTAGATGATCCGCTGACAATGTGCGCATGTGAACCAGGCGAATTGCCGCAAGGCCCTTGTCTGCCGTCTGCACCAATTCCCCTGCTTGCAAAGACTCGACCAGTTTATGACCACCGGCTATTGCAATCAGCGTTCCGGGTGTAAAACACGGTGGCGCAAGTGAAGCTGGTGTTGTCGATCCYTGAGAGGATACCCAAGTTGTGCTGACCAGCGCTGACGTTTGTAAAATTGATCCATCGGTCGGCGTAAATACTTGACGCCCATCGGCCAGATAGAAAGTCACACCAGTTATTGTAACAGTGCCACCGCCAGGTAATGTGACCGTTACCGTATCACCAGGATAGCTGGCCCGAATGTCCGACCCGTCAATTCGGTCGTTTGAAAATCGGTTGATCAGATTGTTGTCGTTATTATCGACAATATTAAAGGTCGATACCGTTAACACGGTACCGGCGGCGGGCGGGGCGTATGGATCAAAGATCCAAAACTGGTCGACATAGGTGGTTGGCATACTGCTCTGCCTCTGCTCCCTCAGCAATTGGGGGCTTTTTGTTAACCAATTGCTAACCTTCAAGGTTGCAATTGCGAAGCAAACTGCCCGCCTGGCAAGCAAATTCCTCTGACAGTGTCACACTTTTGCCATAACTTTCCCGCCAGTACCTAAAGCAGAACCTGCAACAAGCGAAAGGCGCCGGACAGTTAATCTGTCGGCGCCCTCTCTGCTCGTCAAAGTTCTTGTCTAAAATCAGAAGCCAAGATTGATAAATCTTAACACCCTGGTTTTGTTAGTGAACCCAATTCGGAACCTGGCTCTGCGCACGTGTGGAAATAAATGGGATCGGATCATAACGGTAATTCGTTTTGACTGGTTTCTTTGCACCTGACGCAAGAATTATTTCGCCGGGATTTACTGGCAAAGCAGCCAACGCGTTTGAACGGCCTGTACGGGCTTTCATCAGGAGATTAGTCATTGAGTGATCCTCTTTATTTTTGTCTTGTTCTCATTTTTGTCGTATTTTTCTCGTTAACGCCACAATCACTACACAATTCAAACATTGTTGATCGGGCGTGGCGAAAAAAAGGCAAAACTTAGCCAAAAAAGTGGTTTTCAGCCGTCAAATTCTTGTCCCAGCATCAATTCTGCCAAAACCGCCATATATTTGCCAATATTTAGGGCACCAATCTCCTAGATTTAGGCAACGAAAAAAAAATTCTGGGCCAATATCTTTTGAACGATAATATTCATACTGATCAAATGCTTATCAAGTTTATCTGGAACCCGAAGCAATTCAATTTGGTAACTACTTATCCACAAACCGCGCTTTGCGTCATAGACTCTTCTAGATTTCACCCTAGTTCCAACAAATTTGATCACGATTGTTCCCGTTTGCGAACGGTGTTTTTCACATTTCGCAACAATGCTGGCAACAACAGGATAGAACCAAGAATGAAGACCTTAACAATTTCTGTATTTGCAATTCCGCTTGCTACAGGCACCTGTCTGACCAATTGCTAAATATTTTTCCGTCAAAGTTTTGGTTGATTGCGATTCGATTCTCAACAGTTATTGCCAACTGCAAGACCTGTTTATTTGCTTAGCTTCAAACCAACGAACCGTTAATACCAAGGGGCGCGGGAATATACATCTATGAATTCACTTGCTTTTGGGTGATTTAGAACCCATATGCGCGGTGCGACGTTATTCTATATCGACCTACTGTTCTCCTTTTCGGCTACAGTCTTTCGATCTTGTACTGACTAAGCCAGACCATCGCACTTCCGCGGATGGTATACTAAATAGGAGATCTCACGATGGCTAATGGCACCGTGAAATGGTTTAACTCAACAAAAGGTTTTGGCTTTATTGAGCCAGAAGGCGGCGCAAAAGATGTGTTTGTTCACATTTCTGCCGTTGAACGCTCTGGCCTTACAGGTCTGGCCGATGGTCAAAAGCTGACTTTTGACATCGAAGCTGGCCGTGACGGCCGCGAAAGCGCAACCAACCTCGTGTTGGCCTAAGAATACCGGGCTGGCGCAATTTGCGCTGGCCCATCCCGCAAGAGCCTTGCAACTAGATTGCCCGCTCTGCGACCCAAACCAATCTGCTAGAATAATCGCTTATAGGTTCAAAYCCTGAATTMCGCAGGATGTTTTTGCATTCRCGCATCCCTGAAACACCGTATGCCTTAGGGTGAAATTCTATYACTATGCCCCTGATACYATCCAGGTTGGCGTATTTTAGTATTTCCAGTTCACCACCCTCAATATCCACCAGCAGCACGTCCGGCTTTAGTTCAGCCCGGACGGTCTCAAAATCTGCTGTAGCAATGTTAACCGTTTCTTTTGCCCGGTCTGCGTCGCCGTCCAGCGATGAACCGAGATAGCTGTTGTGAATGTGAAATGGCAGGGTATTCGGACGATCCGGCCCGCTGACCAAAACCTCATTGCGARCAATGTTCCGGCGCGACAGACCATTGATTTCATAAAGTTCCTGAATGTGCGGGATCAGATTTGGATTGGCCTCAAACGCCACAACTTTTTGAGGACTGCAGTTTTTCGATACAACAGCACCAACGATGCCAATTCCAGCCCCGAGTTCCAAAACATTATCGCCCTTGCGAACAAGATGAAGCGCGCCGGCAATTTCCTGGCCTTCATATTTCGCTTCATTAATTCTGTTGATGCGCTTTTCGTGCAGAAACGGGGACGGGGGMACATCAACACCYAGACAGTGGGCCGCAGGTGTTGCGACCGTATTATTTACTTTAGCCATGACTGCTCTTTTATTGTTTTTGGCCAAGCCCATTGTTACGCCAATGGACATGGCTGTTTCTTAAGTAACTTGGCTGCATTTATCAATCTTCAAGCACAAAGGTCACCTTCAGGCAAACCCGGTATTCTTTGATCTTTCCATCCTGAACCATAACCTTTTGGTCCTGTACCCACGCACTTTGTACATTTTTCAAAGTCTTACAGGCCCGTTTAACGCCATTTTCGACAGCGTCATCAAACGACTTTTTCGATGAGGATATTATCTCGGTTACACGTGCTACAGACATGTTTTACTCCTTCACAATTTAAAACAAAATCATTAACCCACTACAGTGAACATCCGTCAACAGCCCAATAAGATGGCAAGCGCTTGGTGATTTCACAAGTTGGTGATTTAGGTCTGGCACTTCCCGCGATTTCCAAACAAAATACCTTGGAAATCCCAGRCAAAAACCTACGTGTCAAAAGTGAACAGTTATTCGAAATTTCAACACATATGGAYCGGGGCCTTTGCCTTTGGATTCTGGCTAATTACGTCTTATGCCGCCGCCTTCGAAACTAAGCTTCTGGTTGCTCCTGATAATGGGATCCAGAAAGTTATCAAAGACACCTCACTAATCATAGCTGCGCAAGATAATCCTAACCAACTWCCTAGTGACATCATCGCAACCGCCCGCGCTGATTACCGTCAGATTCTTTCAGTCCTTTACCGGCGGGGATACTACAGCGGTACAATTAGTATTCTGGTTGATGGGCGTGAAGCGGCCGCCTTGCCGYCTTTTTACACCCCAAATTCAATCGATCAGATCACCATCARRGTTGATCCCGGTAAGCCTTTTCGATTTGGGGAAACTACAATTTCACCGCTGGCTGTTGGTACAGAATTACCTAGTGGATTTGCGGCCGGTGAACTTGCCCGCTCGGGAATGATAGCTGACGCTGCAAACGCCGCAAATGATGCCTGGCGGGCTATTGGTCACGCAAAATCCCGTATTGATGCGCAAAATATCGTCGCAGACCACAGCAACCAAACCTTGGACGTAAATGTAGCACTGGCCCCCGGCCCCCTGGTTCGATTTGGTRACCTTACGRTCCAAGGCAGCGCAAAYGYCCGCGAAACCCGAATTCGCCAAATCGCTGGTTTTCCGGCGGGCGTGGTGTTTTCACCCCAGGCGCTGGAAGACGTCGCGACCCGGTTAAGGCGTACCGGTACGTTCAGTTCAGTTTCCCTAAGCGAAGGTGACGCACTTATTACAGGCGATTTTTTACCGGTTACGCTTACGTTAACGGACCAGAAACCCCGACGGCTAGGGTTCGGCGTGGAAATTTCATCACAGGAAGGAATTTCGACATCAGCGTTCTGGTTGCATCGCAACATATTTGGCGGGGCRGAGCGCCTGCGWTTYGATGCCGAAATCTCTGGAATTGGWGGYWCAACMGGTGGTTTRAACTACCGTCTCGCCAGCCGCCTGACCCGCCCCGGTTCGCTATCGTCAAAGAATACCGCCCATATCGCCGCGGATATTGCACAACTGGATGAGCCAGGTTTCTTTTCGCAGCARGCATATCTGGAAATTGGGATTGAACGTATTTTGTCTGAGCGGACATCTGTTTCAGCCGCTCTTGCGCTCAGGTATTCTGACGTTTCTGATGACATTGGCCTGCGTACATTTACCCACCTGACATTGCCGATAGCCGGGCGCCATGATCTCCGGGATGACCTGCTTAACCCCAAGTCCGGCAGCTATATTCAAGCAAGCGTTACGCCCTACATTGGCTTGAATGGCAGYAMATCAGGTGCAGTCATGTTTTTAGATGCACGGGGATATTATTCGGTTGGGGCTGACAAAGACACAACCTTTGCAGGTCGGGCGCAGGTAGGGTCCATTCTGGGATTCGGGCTGACAACCACGCCCCCCGACGTGCTATATTATTCTGGCGGTGGTGGCACTGTCAGGGGGCAGCCATTTCAATCGCTCAATATCGAYATCGGCRGTGGCGTACAGACAGGCGGGCTAAATTTTATCGGCTTATCCGCCGAAATACGCACTAAACTTTCCGAGAAAATCARCGTTGTCGCCTTTGCGGATCAGGGTTTTGTTGGATCAACTTCGRCGCCTGGGCAATCCGGAAACTGGCATGGTGGTGCGGGATTGGGATTGCGTTACGATACTGGCRTTGGTCCAATACGCTTGGACGTCGCCGCGCCGACAAATGGTAACACAGGCGACGGTATACAGTTTTACATTGGCATTGGTCAGGCATTTTGATGCGCTTCTTCCTGATAATTCTGCTGATGCTGAGTGTGCCAGTATCGGCCTTTGCGCAAAGCGATAAGGATTTGCTTACGCGCTGGTTAGAGGAAAACCTGTCAGGTGCCGGGCGAACCATAACGATTGATGGCTTCTCTGGGGCGCTTAGTTCCCAGTCCAAATTAGATCGAATGACAATAGCAGACGACACCGGGGTCTGGTTGGTTTTGGAAGACGCTGTGCTAAACTGGAAACGCTCTGCACTTCTTAAGGGCCGCCTTGAAATTGAAGAACTTTCTGCGGCGCGTATTGAAATAGCTCGCGTGCCAGTACCTTCTGCAAAACCACCCACACCCGAAGCTAAAGAGCCTTTTTCGTTCAGCCTGCCYGAYCTTCCGGTGGCCATTGAGATTGGKACGCTAAATGTTGCCCGCTTCAAATTTGACGCTAGCATCTTAGGCGAACCTTTGGAATTTTCTGTGNAGGGCCAGGTCGACCTRATCGATGGTGCAGGCAATGCAAACCTGAACATCACCCGCCTGGGCGCTGCCCGCGGAACATTTCAGTTTGRTGGCCGCTTTGAAAACGATACACGAAACCTGACCYTGGCGCTTGGCCTGTCGGAAGACAGCCGTGGTATCCTCGCAAACATTCTAAACCTGCCCGACAGYCCATCCCTGTCGTTCGAACTGCAAGGTGAAGGCAAACTGCCAGAATTCACTGCCAATGTTAGCCTGAAAACCGCCAACCAACAGCGCCTTGCTGGGACACTACTTCTGCGCGGAAACACAGACCCGTCGCAGACCGGGCAAACAAACTTYGATGCTTCATTGAACGGCGATATCACGCCGCTACTTGCGACGGGTTACAGACGTTTCTTTGGACCTGATTCCTCCTTGAAACTGAGCGGGGTTAAGTCCCCCGACGGCAAGCTTAGTATCGATACCTTGTCYATYATTACCCAAGCCCTAAACATTTCTGGCAACCTGACCCTATCCGCAGACGGGCTGCCCAAGAGTTTTGACCTTTCGGCAAAGTTGGGATCGAATGACGAAACACCAACCATTCTACCGCTGCCTGGCGACCCAATCAGCCTAAGTTCGGCRACATTGAAMGCACATTTTGAGAGCGATCAAAGTGATGTCTGGTCACTGAGCACTGAGTTTRCTGACTTTGACCATCCAGCCTTACAAATTGCTTCGGGCAGAGTAGTCAGCAACGGTTTAATATTTCGAGGGRTCGTAGGCGAYCCKACACAAACCGTYCGTCGGGTCACCGCCGATATGGTTGCAACATTCAACGGTTTGCTACCTACAGACCAAWTWYTTGCWRCGACGATTGGCCAAAACGTCATTGCCTCGACGACCCTTGACTGGAATGCCAATCAGCCTTTGGCGATAAACTCGTTAACTATCATAGCTGACAAAATGCGCGCCTCGGCAAGTGGAACAGTCGCCGGCAATTCAGATGGATTCAGAATTTCGGGCATATCAGATATTKATACCGGCCCGTTAAGYCGGATCGCGGSGCTTCAGGMTCAGCCCTTTCGTGGTGGTAGCGGGGCAATGGATGTAAAAGGATGGTGGCAGCCGTTAAGCGGCGCGTTTGACCTGAAAATAAATGGCGCAACTCAGGCGCTGAAACTCTGGCCAAAACCCTATTACAATTTAATTGAAGGTGATGGCAGTGTTAGCGCTGCAATTCGCCGCAACACTTCTGGTTTACATATCGATCAACTGGAGCTGGAAACCGMAAAYCTTTTCACAGGGTTAAAGGGCAAKGTTGCGATCAAAAACACCGATCTGACGGTTGAGGCCAGATTTRCSGATATCTCCAGCYTGGTAGCTGGTGTWMCCGGACCAGCCACGCTTARCGGTRTCGTCMGRCAATCTGGTAAKCCCTGGGATATTGATATTAGCGCCACTGGTCCTGCGGGCTCTCGGGCGAATATTGCAGGCAGCATCAGCGAAACCGGAGCATCGGCAAATCTGAAAATTGATGGCTCAATTCCSGTTGGTGTTGCCAATAGCTTCCTGCCGCCTGACATTACCCTTCAGGGGRTAGTTGAGTTTGACCTGGCCCTKAAGGGYCCGYTTAACCCGSAATCACTGACCGGCAAHGTTCGCACCACCAATACCAGCGCAGCATTCCCGGTATATCGAATGTCATTTGGCGATATCAGCGGAGTTGCAAATATTGCAGGCGGGGCAGCCCAACTAGATTTTACTGCAAATGTATCTGGCGGCGGTCAGGTAGCAATTGACGGGCAACAGGCAATTGTCRGCCCCTAYAGSTCTGACTTGAACATCRCRCTACGAAAYGTTGAGCTGTCRGACCCGCCAACATTCAGAACAATTTTAGACGGGGAACTGCGCTTATCAGGACCGGCCGGTGCAGGTTCAGCTGTTTCGGGAACGATTGACTTAAGCGAAACAGAAATGCGATTGATCCCAACATCGGGCGGTTCGGCGATACCTGACATCAACCATATCACTGAATCACAATCGTCCARGGTTACACGGTTACGTGCGGGCCTAAACAATCCAAWCTCTGGATCAACCTCTTCCGCTGATGACCCCGGCGTGGCGTTGGATGTGCTGATACGCGCACCGTCCCGGATTTTCATTCGCGGCCGTGGGCTGGACGCCGAAATGGGTGGCAGCYTGCAARTTTCTGGATCARCRAAYGCWGTTATCCCAAGTGGTCAGTTTGAMTTGCTCCGGGGGCGGYTAGACCTGYTGGGCAAACGCTTTGATCTGGAAGAGGGTCAGCTTTCGATGCAAGGCTCACTTCAACCGACCTACACATTAACCGCCATCACGCAAACTCCCGATGCCACCATCCGCGTGAWTATTGCRGGGACACCCGACAAYCCGGARATTTCTTTCCGGTCCGATCCAGACCTGCCGGAAGATGAAGTATTGGCACTGCTGGTGTTTGGTAAAGGCATTGCGAAGATTTCCCCRCTACAGGCCCTTCAACTGGCCAGCGCGATCTCCACCCTGACGGGGGATGGTRACGAAGGTGCTGTTGGTAAAATCAGAAGTCGTTTCGGATTGGACGACCTGGATGTAGTTACAACACAAGACGGTTCCATTGCTATTCAGGCCGGTAAGTACATATCTGAAAATACTTACGCAGACGTGACAGCAAATTCCGAGGGCAAGACAGAAATTAACCTTAATCTTGACCTGGATTCAAATTTTACCGTCCGCGGTAGTGTTGCGTCAGATGGGGACACAAGTCTGGGTCTCTATTTTGAAAAGGATTATTGAGCCGCTGTATTTCCGGAAATTCCCCGAAAACAGCGATATTTTGCGATTCTCAACAAATAGATAGGCGAAATCCTGCCTTACCACTCTCATGTAAGCCATGCGCAATTGCGCAACAGATCCGAGTCATACTTCTGACACATTCAATTCACATTGTTACCGCAGGGGTTGCAAAAGTCTTAACAGTCTCACGCCAACGGAGATCAATATGATACACGCTGAAGCCGTCTCGCCAATTAACGCTACAACATTCCCTGTTGGTTCGATCCAAAAACCGGTAAAACCCACCGGTACGGCTACATGTACAAAGAAGTTCAAAGTAGCGTTTCAATCCGTGGAATTTGATGGTCGCGGCCTGTGGCATGAAGAGGATCCTGTGGCGGTTAGCCAATTGGCAGAGGCGCTTAGAAGTGCAGCTTCGCGCGGAAAATCTGAATTGAATATCAACAATATCACCCCCTGGATCATAGTTGGCGAAGATGAAACCCGGCAAGTTCCTATCATCCAGCAAAACATCCAGCGAAACTTGGCTGCTGCTTGCGAAAAACTAGGGCGTGAAGTTCCTGAAACGCGCCTTGACTTGCAACGTGGTGAGTTCGCGATCCGTTGCTACCTTGGTCGCATCAAGCCAACAGACCATATTTATGCAGAAGATCTGATCAGCGACTCGCGCTAGGCCAAGCGACCCGGCCAATCAACTTTTCGCCATTTTCCCACCACTAAATTCCGAATAACTGCGAATTATACGAATAAGCCTTGAATCAGCAGGCTACAAAACGATAAGCCACTCCCCGAGCAAAATTGGTGATTCGAGGCGCAACGGCGAACGTGACCGTTCTGAACAGTCAATAACATGGCCATTCTTGATTTTCTCCTGAACATCACCGGCGCAACCATGCTGTTGCTGTTTGCTGTTCGCATGGTGCGTACCGGAATTGAACGTAGTTTTGGRGCATCCTTCCAAAGGGTAATCACCAGCCAGAAAAGCCTGCTAAGCGCTGCCGGGWCTGGTGTTGGGCTGGCAGTTGTTTTGCAATCTTCTGCCGCCGTTGCCCTGCTGGTCGCTGGTTTTTCGAGCACCGGCATACTTGGGTTCGAGACTGGCTTGGCCGTAATTCTAGGYGGCGATTTAGGYTCGGCTCTGCTCATTCAGGTCCTTAGCTTTAAACTCAGTTGGCTGATCCCGCTGCTGCTTACAGTTGGTGGCTGGTTGTTCGTCAAGTCRGATCAACGCCGCCTTCGCCAATATGGCCGCATCCTGATGGGTATCGCGTTTATCCTCATATCCCTTCGCTTTTTGCGCGAAGCGATGGACCCGATCCGCGACAGTTCATTTTTGCCAGCGGTTTCAGAATATCTGGCGCAGGATTTCCTGACTGCCTTTTTGGTAGGGGCAGCTCTTGCATTCGTTATGCACTCCAGCGTGGCAACAATTTTGATGTGCGTCACCCTTGTCGCCATTGGCGCGATCCCCGCCGCTGCTGGAATCTCACTGGTTCTTGGGGCAAACCTTGGTTCCGCCCTGATCCCGATATGGTTAAGCCGGGGTATGACACCTGCCGCAAGGCGCGCGCCTTTTGCAAACCTCGGCTTAAGGGGTAGCTGGGCGTTACTGATGTTGTTCGCATTAAACATGCTGCCAGTTCAACAATACCTGAGCGCCATGGGCCCGGCGCAATCGCTGATAAATGTTCACATCGCCTTTAATCTGTCGTTACTTCTCTTCGCCCTGCCATTTGCCAGCCCGATAGGTAGCCTGACCAAAAAATTGGTGCCAGATGTACAAATCAACACCGCCGATCAACCCGAGGAACCGCTAAGCGCGTTGGACTACTCAGTCATGGATACCCCGACGCTGGCCCTGGCCAGTATCAAGCGGGAACTGCTGAGAATGAGCGCAATTCTTGAATGTATGGCCAGCCCGTTGATGGAGGTGTACAGCAGCGGCGATCTGCCCCGGATAGACGGACTGCGCAGTCTGGATTCTCAGGTAAACAGCGCTTTTTCGGGCATAAAAAGCTATGTATCCGAGTTGCCGACTGCCGACCGGCCCAAAGCTGACCGCCGCGCCGCCCGAGAAATGGCCGAATACGCGATCAGTCTGGAAAGCGCCGGTGATATCATTTCGAAACGCCTGTTGCCTTTAGCGCGCACCAAAGCAAAGAAAGATCTGCGTTTTTCCAGTGAAGGTTGGGCAGAGCTGCGTTCAATGCACGAAACGGTTCTGGCAAATATGCGCCTTGCGACAAACGTGCTGATTTCTGATGATCTTGAAAGCGCGCGTTTACTGGTCGCGGAAAAAACCGAAATCTCCCGATTGGAACGCCAAAGCCGTAAACGTCATTTAAAGCGGCTTAGCGAAGGTGGCGCCATCAGCTTTGAAACCAGCGATTTGCATTTGGAAACCCTGCGAGGGTTGAAGGACYTGAACGGATATTGCACCGAGATTGCTTATCCAATCCTCTATCGCAACGGTCAGTTGCTGGAAACGCGCCTGATTGAAGCGCTGGACGAAGACCATTAGCGCAACGCTAATATGTCCGGGTGTCATTGCGCCACCCTTTCATTGACTATAAACYATCCYAAAATTGATCCCTTCAAGGAGAACCTTATGAACGCGACCACAACGACGGCCCCTGTCGGTCAGCTTGCCAGCTCACCCATTCGACGCATTGCCCTTGTGGCGGCAGGCATTGGCCTGATAACCCTTGGTGCCAAAGTACAGGTTCCTTTCTGGCCGGTTCCGATGACGCTGCAAACACTGGCTTTGATGGTGGTTTTTGCSGCCRGYGGTATGCGCCTGTCGCTTGAGATTGTACTTGGATATTTGGCACTGGGCCTTATCGGCTTGCCGGTATTTGCAGRACCGGTTGCCGGGCCATTGTATTTCGCCGGACCAACCGCTGGCTTTCTGCTAGGTTTTGTCGGCGCGGCAATGATCGTTGGATATGCGGCTGATCGTGGTTTGACACGACGCCCCCTGGCCCTGTTTGGTGCTATGTTAACAGCAGATGTATTGATTTTTGCGCTAGGCTTTTTGTGGCTGGGCTTTCTGTTTACCACTTCATCCGGCCAGACCCTGGGCGCAGATGTTGCTTTTGCTAACGGTGTCAAACCTTTCGTCTTGGCGGATTTGGTCAAACTGGCTTTGGCAGCCGCATTTTTTGCAGGCCTCGGACGCCTGTCAAAACGGGACTAATAGCCGAATTATGCAATGTATTTTGCCCACCCCTCGTGGGCAATCTACCATTGTCAGCTGGAATTGAGCTTCTGCACCGGTATCGCCAGATAGCTAGCCATACCCCCTTGAAGCCCTGCACCAAAATTTAGTGAGCTGTCTGCGGCAGTTCTTCACGCTTTGTTGGCATGCTCAGAACTGCATATTTTCGACCGTCYCCGGGGTTAGAATAGGGCTCACCTATACGGCTGGCTGAATAACCCAACTGCCGCAATGCACGCATCAAGGTGACCGGTGACAGGGACATCAGCTCACTACCGCCGCGCTCGGCTGCAACCGATGACAGTCCATCCACGATCAGCGACAGACATTGCGATCGATCCACGTGGCCGCAAACATCATCTGAAATGACCAGTCGCGTGCACTCCCAAACCTTCGGGGATTCAATCTCTGCATCCAAAACCCGATCGGGAATATCCACCAGTTTCCCGGCCACTGCATCGCGCAGCATATAGGTGTATTCCCCCCAGGAAGACGTGGTTGGCATCGCGCGTGCGCCGCCAACAATTTGCCCATTCCTTAAAACAAGTGAGTAATGTGCCAGGGGATTATCGTATTGGTCCATTTCAACATTTTCGTCATGGGGTATGTCCCAACCCAATGCATCTACAAAGAACCGTTTGCGCAGGGCCAGATAGTCAAAAAAAGCTGTACCGTGCAGGTGAAGCTGTGACAGGTCAAAAGTGATATTTTCCATTTTACTCTCCTCTATGGAGAGTTCACTTAATCTGGAACATAAATTTTTGTTAATATAATTCTTTAATTGTAGCGAATATTAGAAAAAGTACTGCAATCTAAAGCAGAGTGTATCAAATCATCCGAAATTCGAGAGCCAGGCTGGCCGCTTGCGCATTCGTGCGCGCGCCCAGTTTCTTTTTTGCCCCCGCCAGACGTTGCTTTATTGCCCCTTCAGAAACCCCCAAATGAAACGCAATTTCCTTCAGCCGCAGGCCGTCTTTTAGCAAACACAATGCCTCAAGTTCTGCGCCTGTTAAGTTACTTGGCGCAATAGAGGCATCGTGTAGTCGTTTAATATGGYCGGTAAGAATCGATATTTCCGCGTCCGAAAAATCCCGGTCTTTGCGCGCAAAGGTTCCGTAAGATCTTTGTTCTTTTGGGTGACCGGTTGCGCGACAAATTACCACTCCATAATTTAAACCATATCCTTGCGCTTTGGCGAATACACCAAATGTGTCTGTTGCAATAATATCGTTCCACCGGGTCGAACCAGAATTCTCATATGCCCATCTAACAACCGGATCGCGTAGCATAAGTCCGTTGCGCGTATAGTATTCAACCCAGTCAACAGGAAACTCGTTTCGCTCATCCACAGGATACGCGAATCCTATTCGCAACGCCACGTAATACCCGGCGGGTGCGATCGAAGAAAATTCAACCGGCCAATCTACGTTTAGCGCCAAATACTTCTTCCTAAATAACCCACCATCGGAAGTAGAAGCCCCAAGCTTACTAAGCCATTCCTATGAATRACGCTTATACTAACTTTTAGAYACGGTGACTGGCAACTTAAAAGCGAGTACGCAAWTCTAATGAAATCAGAATTGAAAATTATGCCRTCACTTGCGCAGCTCGACGCACTTTGTTCATCAGGTTATGCAATCGCCYTGCACATTCGCTACACCACCCCAAAATTTCTGTTTCAGACCTACGACAAGGAATGGATGAAAACTTATTCCGAGAAAGGTCTGGTACTGAAGGACCCGACGGTCATGTGGGGTTTTGGCAATACCGGTATTGCGCGCTGGAGCGATCTGACAGAACTGGATGAAGCAGGCGTTTTAAATATGGCGAAGGAGTACGGATTAAAACACGGGTTTACCTTTGCCATCGCCAGTGGTGAAAGCAAATCTATCACTAGTTTTGCCCGTGGTGACAGGGAATTTACCAATGCTGAAATCGACGAAATATCAGGCATAGTGCAGGAACTGCATGACTATACCGCTAATATTGAAAAAATCTCACCCGAGGAGGTTGAGCAGCTAAAAAATCTGTCGGTTGATTTYACYCACGGATAATTGCGGCACTTACTAGCGCGCGTTTGGGAAAAATAACTGCTGRCCATCCACSCGAAAYTCCGCAATCAATTTTTGCCCTTTATCCCCCAAAATCCAATCCATAAACWTCYGYCCKGCCTCRGCCTTAACCGAAGTGTGACGCGCCGGGTTAACCAGAATAACCCCGTACTGRTTGAAAAGACGGTCGTCCCCTTCAACCAGTATCTGGTGATCACCTTTGAACCCAAATGCAATCCARGTCGCGCGGTCGGTCATAACATAACCGCCCATACCAATTCCGATATTCAACGTGATTCCCATGCCTGATCCGGTTTCCCGATACCAACTGCCAGAGGCCGAACCAATATCAACACCTGTTTCCTGCCATAGCTGCAGCTCAGCCTTGTGGGTGCCGCTATCATCGCCACGAGACACGAAAATCGCCTGTGCTTTAGAAATTTTGTTGATCGCGGCGACAACATCAGTCATTCCMGAAACGCCGGCCGGGTCAGCAGATGGGCCGACAATAATGAAATCGTTGTACATCAAATCGAACCGCTCTACCCCCCAGCCCTGTGCAACAAATTCTTCCTCAGCTTCGCGGGCATGGACCATCAGAACGTCCCCGTCCCCGAATATTGCGTTCTTAATCGCCTGACCTGTTCCAACAGCAACAACCCGTACTTCAATACCGGTTTCCGCCCTGAAAACAGGCAGGATGGCATCAAGAAGTCCAGAATTTCGCGTTGAGGTGGTTGATTGCAGGATGATAAAATTTTCATCAGCCCGAACAGGACTGAAAAGCCCTGAAAATACCAGCAAAAATATGAAAGYAATCCTCATCATTCCAATCTCCTATCCATTCACAACAGCAGCCTACCGGCTAAAAATGCCTGAGCTTCTTTTGAGCACGGCCCCGAAAAGAAACCCGTTGCTGGCGCTTGCTCACAAACCTTGCCTTTATGGAAAAACAATATTTCACTGGCCAGTCGCTGAGCCAATCCCAAATCATGGGTAATCATCACAATCTTGGTACCRGWRCKCGCWRTYTGYKYGATCATTTCYTCWATGGCMWKWGARRCGCCCGGATCRAGGCTCGAYGTTGGTTCRTCCAGAAACAARACSGCCGGTTCRCAGGCYAAKGCSCGYACCARTGCMAGWCKTTGTTGYTCACCSCCWGAMAGWGTYCTKGCGGCTTGYCTKGMRCGMCCTGAYARRTTGCCCYYKTGMAKYAGWTCAAGAACGCGCTGGCYACGCTCMGCWCGCTYRAYCCYATRWACTTTCAGGGCATAGTTAATATTTGCAGCAACCGAGCGGCGTAGAAGCACTGGTTTTTGAAACACCATCCCCTGCGCGCGCCGATGCCCRCYACKGGMGATTTGYCCGTTRAACRAAATCRMCCCCATAGWAGGYTCKATCAACCCGTGCAAAAGCCTTAAAAACAGGCTCTTMCCMGCRCCGTTTGGCCCCARAATCATTGTCGGSCCCGTTTCAGAAATATTCAGAGAACCGATTTGCAACAACTGCTGCCCGTCAGTTTCAWAAACCAGATCCCTGACGGTGATTGGCAATGATGGATTGCCCTCAGACATTCGCTGCCTGTCGCGCTGATATTCCCAGAACCGCGACCGAGGCATTCACCAATATCGCAATCAATATCAGTATCGCCCCCAGCGCCATTGCAAGCGCCAGATTGCCCCGAGATGTTTCCAGCGCTATTGTCGTGGTCATCACCCTTGTCACATGGTTAATGTTTCCGCCGACGATGATCACGGCACCAACTTCGGCAATAGCGCGACCAAATCCGGCCAATAGTGCTGTGGACAGGCCATAGCGCCCATCCCATAGCAGCGTCGGTACGGCRCCTATCCGCGATACTCCGAATGAACGAAGTTGTTCGGAATACTCGGCATCCAACCCTTCAAGCAACTGCCGGGTCAGTGCGGCAATTATTGGCGTCACCAATACTGTCTGCGCGATGATCATGGCCGTAGGCGTATACAGCAACTGTAACACCCCAAGCGGACCGCTGTTCGACAACATCATATAGACCAGCAACCCCACCACCACTGGCGGCAGCCCCATCAGCGCGTTGATAAGTACTATCACCACCTGACGCCCGCGAAACCGACCTACAGCCAACAATGCGCCCAGTGGAAGGCCAATGATTGCTGATACGAGAACCGCCATAAGCGAAACCCTTAAGGATAGGAAAACAACGGCCCAAAGCTGCGGGTCGCCTTGCAGGATCAGACCAATGGAGTGGGCAAATGTCGCGGCAAAGTCCTGCATTTATTCCAATTCCCAGTCAAAGACGTCGCAATATCGGAAACTCACCGCAAGAAATCAAGCGAAAGACCGGCCCAATGTATGAGCAAATTATTGCGCCTGTCTCCCAGCAAACAACGACACAACAAAAACCGACGCGGCAACCACCACAATGCTGGCCCCAGCCGGGGTGTTTGCGATAGCCGAAATAAACATCCCTGCCAATGCTGACAGCGCACCGATACCGATTGCCAGTACAGCCATCATTTCGGGTGTGCGTGAAAACCCACGTGCGGCAGCTGCGGGGACAATCAACAGGGCCCCAATCAACAGAGCACCAACAATTTTCAGCGACAAGGCCACAACCAACGCCAACGCCAACGTTAATATCAGCCGTTCACGGTGCGGGTTTATCCCTGCTGACACGGCCAGTTCTTCATTCATAGTTGCCGTCAATAACGGTGACCAACGCCAGATCAGAAGCCCCAGGATAAGCAGTGAACCGAGCCAGATCAGAATTAGATTAAAGATSGTGACAGTCAAAATGTCACCAAACAGGAAGGATTCCAGGTCAACTTCGACCCCCTCGATAAAGGAAATTGCCACCAATCCAAGGGCGAGTGCCGAGTGGGAAAGTACGCCAAGGTTGGTGTCCATTGCCCGGCCATTGGTTGCCAGCATTGACGCCGCCAGGCCGACGCCCAGCACCACAACCAGTGTGCCGACCATTATCGACATCGAAAACGCCAGCGATATCGCCACCCCCAGAATGGCCGCGTGYGCCATGGCGTCACCAAAATACGCCATCCGCCGCCAGACAACAAACGCTCCCAAGGGCCCYGTGGCCAGTGACAGACCAACACCCGCAAGGGCAGCGCGGATTACGAAATCATCCATGGTTATGCCCACAGTCGTCATGGTCGTGATCATGCTCGTGCCGATACAGTGCCAGCGCGCCGCCAGTGCCTTCACCAAATAGCGCACGATATTCGGGGGCTTCGCGTACCACTTGCGGAGAGCCTTCACAGCAGACATGCCCATTCAGACATATCACCCGATCCGAGGCGCTCATCACTACGTGCAAATCATGGCTGACCATCAGCACAGCACACCCGAGTTCCTGGCGGATGTCCTCGATCAGCCGATAAAACGACGCGACACCCGGTTGATCCAACCCCAAGGTGGGTTCATCAAGAATTAATATATCTGGCTTCATCAGCAAAGCCCGCGCCAATAGAATGCGTTGAAACTGCCCGCCGGAAAGCGATATCATTTGGCGGGACAACAATCCTTTAGCACCTACATGGTCCGTCATCTGCGTGATTTCGGCCAAAGGGTGACGCTTTGGTAGTGACAAAAACCGCTCAACCGTCAAAGGCATTGTACTATCAATCGCCAGCTTTTGCGGCACGTAGCCGATGCGCAGGTTAGCACGTTTCYTGACCTTGCCCTGCTTGGGTTTAATCGCCCCCAGCAATGCGCGGACCAATGTGGATTTCCCCGAGCCGTTCGGCCCGATCAACGTTACAATTTCACCCTTGGAAATTGAGAAATCCACGTGCTCCAACACCGGCACGCGCCCGTAGCAGATTGTCAAATCATGTGTTTCGATCAAGGTCATCCTGCGGCCTCGCTGCGACAGGCGGGGCAGGTTCCGACGGCTTCAATATTCATCCGATCGATCTGAAACCCAATGCTGTCTGCCGCCTCTGTCAACGTGTCGCTAACTACCTGTTCCTGGGCTTCGGCGACCGCGTCACATGTGGTGCAAATAAAGAATGTCGGGGCATGCTCCTTACCCGGTTGCATGCAGGCKGTAAAYGCRTTCAGYCGYCTGATCCGGTGCGCAAGACCGTTTTCCACGAGGAACTCCAACGCCCGGTAAGCAACCGGTGGCTGCTTGCCAAAACCGCTTTGCCCCAACCGCTCCAACACATCATAGGCACCGAGTGCACGGTGTTCTTCTAGCAAGATTTCCAAAGTGCGCCGACGCACTGGCGTAAGTCGCAAACCCACGTCGCGAACCATCCTGTCGGCTTGTTCCATAACCCCACCCGAGCAGAATTCATGGTTATGTTTCGCAAACGCTATTGCTGAAATTTGTGGGGACATGATTCTTTACTTTGTGATACTATCACATGTTATATTATAACCCTTTCAATCTCAAGCCGCCTTTGTCAGCTTCCCGTTGCCGCCCGATACCAGGCCACAATTTTCGCCCGTTCCTCTGGTTCCATGTACGACAGGTTTGACGGCGGCATCGCGTGGCTTAGTCCTGACTGCACATAAATACGTCGCGCTTCACGGGCGATTTGTGCTTCGGTCTCCAGACGCACACCCTTGGGCGGCCAGAGCATACCGTCCCAACTTGGCTCGGCCGCATGACACATCGAACAGCGCCCCAGGATGATGTCGTGTACGTCTTCAAAACCATCAGCACTGGCAAAGCGCTGCGCTGAWTCGCTGAGCGCGGCCTCTTCCTGACCAGCCCTGAACATAGGCGCGGTGGACAGCCAGATGATGATAATGAACAACACTGCCGTCGCCAGCCAGGTCCAGGTTGGCTTTCCTTTACGGGCGTGTTTACTGTTGAAATAATGCCGGATCGTAACACCCATCAGGAACACGAGGCTGGCAATRATCCAGTTGTATTGCGTTGCAAATGCCAACGGGTAGTGGTTTGATAACATTAGAAAAATAACCGGCAACGTCAGGTAGTTATTGTGRGTCGAACGCTGCTTGGCRATCTTGCCGTATTTCGCGTCCGGTATCTTTCCGGCCTTCAGRTCAGCCACCACAATCACCTGATTGGGAATGATGATCATCGCCACATTTGCGGTCATGATCGTCGCGGTGAATGCCCCTAAATGCAGCAGTGCCGCGCGCCCGGAAAAAACCTGCGTATAGCCCCAAGACATTGCGACCAAAATGATGAAAAGGAACACCATTAGCCGGGTATTGTCGTCACCAAACTTCGATTTGCARATCRMATCATAGGCMASCCAACCAAAKGTCARCGARCCAARTGAAATYAARATYGCCTGCCARACYGGTATGTCCAAAACATTCGGGTCAACCAGATAAAGCTCTGCCCCCATATAGTAGACCAGAATAAGCATCGCAAAACCGCTTAACCAGGTCGCGTAGCTTTCCCATTTGAACCAAACCAGATCATCCGGCATCTGATCCGGTGCCACCAGATATTTCTGAATGTGGTAAAACCCACCACCATGAACCTGCCATTCTTCGCCGTCGGCACCGGTTGCCAGGTTGCGRTCRCGGTGCAATCCGAGATCTAACGCAATGAAATAAAACGACGAACCAATCCACGCAATGCCGGTAATGACGTGAAYCCAACGCGTSGCRAAYTCSARCCAYTCGCCCATTGCCAAAAGATCATACATCGCCGTCTCCCATGGTTTTCTAAAAACTATACCGAAACGGATTTAATTGTGTATCCTTCAAATAGCGCGAGACTTTCAAAACAAAGCAAAGAATAAATATGGCCTATATTCGCAACCTCAGAATGTTCGTTCGCATWTATGAACTKGGCAGYATGAGCGCRGCTGCWCGRGATTTRCGGACKTCGCCWGCKGTKGCRTCCAGTCGAATATCTGACCTTGAAAAACGCCTGGGTGTACGGTTGTTCAATCGCACCACGCGGGCRTTGCAGCCGACCGGGAACGGTAAACTRTTTTATGAGGGGGCRTGCAAAGTTCTGGATACAATTGCYGARGCMGARGCAGCGATCAGCRGTTCGGGYGATCAGTTGAAGGGRACWATTTTCGTSTCSGCKCCRCTTGGGGTGGGGCGCAGATTTATTGCTCCTGTGGTCCCGGARTTCAAAGACCAGTATCCGGAAATCGACATCCGGTTGCGAATGTCTGACCGCAACATTGACGTCACCGCCGAGGGGTTGGACCTGGCGTTTCATCTGGGAATTCTGGAAGACAGCAACCTGAAGGTCCGGGTTATCCATGAATGCCAGCGGCTGCTATGTGCTTCACCTGATTACATAGAACGCCGTGGAAACCCTGAAAATGGTGCGGCGATGCTGGCCGAGAAACATGACTGCCTGAACCTTCGATTTCCCGGCGCCAAGGAATTTCAGTGGACGCTGATCACCGAAAATGGCCCCGAAAAGTTCGACATATCAGGCCCGTTTGAATCGGACGATGGTGACGTGCTGACCGGCTGGGCGCTGGACGGGCGTGGTATTATCATGAAGCCGATTTTTGAAGTGGCGGAACATCTGCGCAACGGGGCTTTGGTGCCTGTGGCGAAGGCCACACCGCCGGTTCCGATCCCGCTTGCCTGCCTGTCGCCGCATCGGAATTTAAAAGACCCGAAGGTTCAGGTTTTTACCGACTTCATGATTAGCCATATAAAACAAGAGCTTGATAGCGCGATTACTAGCTACCCCGGTACGTAGAGAAACCAAACGGYGAGATCAGCAGTGGCACATGGTAATGACTGTCGGGGTCAGAAATGCCAAAACGGATAGGGATTTCATCTAAAAAACGTGGCGATTCAGGCGGGGCTCCGGTTGCATCCAGATAGGCCCCAGCGTGGWAYACCAACTCATAAACCCCTGTTTTAAATTCGTTTTCCGGGAGTATCTGACTGTCAGTACGGCCATCRGAATTGGTTACCATACTACRAATTAGCGTGCGGGAACTATCCAGACTGTAGAGCTCAATTTTCATGCCTTCGGCTGGGATACCCCGGGCGGTATCAAGAACATGTGTGGTTAAAAATCCATTCGCCATAAAAGTTTCCTTTCGGGCAAGACCTGGCTGAAACAAATTCAAGAGGCAAGCCCCACCTKCGAATGGTTGGGGGANCTTCTCGGGCAATTTSATGSCAGTTCTTTAARCYCTTTAATGAAGCTACACCCCTTACTTTAAAMCCTKTAAAYAGAATTTTGATCRCCTTTGCGCCTACAATYCCGCAAAGCAAGCCAAAAAAACAAAACTCTWTWTTGTTTTTWTTGAWAATCAAWTGCRCTGATATCGCGTATCCATTGGACGACGAAAGGGGCAACTATGGCAGACCGCTAYCCAAGAGACATGCGAGGCTATGGGCCAAACCCGCCAAAAGCTAACTGGCCGGATGGTGCGCGCATAGCCGTGCAGTTCGTGGTGAACTATGAAGAGGGCGGTGAGAATAATGTCCTGCATGGTGACGCGGCGTCCGAAGCGTTTTTGTCCGAAATCGTCGGGGCGGCGCAATGGCCGGAGCAGCGCCACTGGAATATGGAAAGCATCTATGAATACGGCAGCCGGGCCGGGTTCTGGCGGCTGCACCGCCTGTTCACCGGCGCAAATATACCCGTCACGGTTTATGGTGTGGCCAGCGCATTGGCGCGCTCCCCCGAACAAGTTGCAGCCATGCAGGACGCCGAGTGGGAAATAGCAACCCACGGGCTGAAGTGGGTCGAATACAAAGACTGCCCBGAAGATCTGGAACGCRASCAYWTGCWWCAGGCRATCCGCCTGCAYACSGAAGTDACCGGCGCGCGGCCACGGGGCTGGTATCTGGGGCGCTGTTCGATGAACACAKTGCGTCTGGCCGCCGAGGAAGGTGGCTTTGACTATGTGTCGGACACMTATGACGACGATCTGCCCTATTGGAAGCGTTACGGCGACAVCGATCAGYTRATCATCCCCTATACGCTGGABTGCAACGATATGCGGTTYGCVACRCCGCAGGGTTTCAATTCSGGKGATCAGTTTTTCAGCTAYCTGAAAGAYACGTTTGACGCGCTGCACGCCGAGGGTGGCAAGATGATGAGCGTCGGCCTGCATTGCCGTCTGATCGGGCGGCCCGGCCGGGTTCAGGCGCTGCGYCGGTTTATCGAATATGCRCARTCYRWRGGCGACGTCTGGTTYCCACGGCGCATTGATATWGCACAGCAYTGGTTTGAACATCACCCCGCCCCGCCACCTTGGGCGCGACCGTCAGAAATGGATCGCGAGGCGTTCGTTACGGCCTATGGCGGGATATTTGAGCATTCCCCATGGGTTGCCGAACGNNCGCACMSSSNTNGGAACTGGGCCCSGCCCATGATTGTCTGGCCGGGGTTCACARCCTGCTTTGCCGGGTGTTTCGCGCCGCWGATCAGGGCCGCCGKTTGGGTGTGCTGACCGCCCACCCKGATYTGGCGGGYAAGCTGGCGGCTGCCAAGCGACTGACGAGCGAAAGCACRGCTGARCARGCRAGTGCSGGGTTGGATGCGCTGACSGACAATGAACGTGAARCGCTGASSGAYMTGAATACCCGYTACACCGAAAAATTCGGCTTTCCGTTCATCATCGCCGTGAAAGACAACACCAAAGCCAGCATATTCGAAGCCTTCGGGACACGGATCGACAATGACCGCGACCACGAATTTTCAACGGCCTGCGCGCAGGTTGAGCGCATTGCGTGGCATCGACTGAAAGAGATTTTACCTTGAAACACAACTACTATTATCCCAAGGGTGGCTTGCCGGGACAGTCGGAACAACTATACGCACCTGCCGTTTTCACACCGGCCTATGCGGTTATTCCGGCGACTGTGATGACTGATATTGTCACCAGCAACCTGCCACTGTGGTCAGGTGCACGGGCGTGGATCATTGCGCGGCCTTTGTCGGGGTTTGCAGAAACATTTGCCCAAATAATCGTTGAACTGGCCCCCGGTGGCGGCAGTTCTGAACCGGAACCGGATGCTGRCGGCGAGGGTGTGATCTTTGYGGTGAATGGAACCGTGACGCTGACCATTGATGGCACCAGCCATGATCTTACACCGGGCGGCTATGGATTTGTCGCGCCGGGCGCAGACTGGTCGATACGAAACAACAGCGACGGTGTCGCAACGTTTCACTGGGTTCGCAAAGCATATGAAGCGGTTCACGGCATCGAAGCCCCCGCGTCGTTTATAACAAGCGATCAGGATGTGGCCCCGATTGCAATGGCCGATACTGGCGGCAGGTGGGCCACGACCCGGTTCGTTGACCCCAGCGATTTGCGCCACGACATGCACGTGAATATCGTCACCTTTCAACCCGGAGGGTTGATCCCGTTTGCCGAGACCCATGTGATGGAACACGGGCTGTATGTATTGCAGGGCACGGCGCGGTATTTGCTCAAYACYGAYTGGGTGGACGTGGTGCCAGGTGATTTCATGTGGCTRCGCGCSTTTTGCCCRCAAGCCTGYRWMGCCACRGGGKMYGRSCCGTTTCGCTACCTGCTGTACAAGGACGTGAACCGGCACCCTAAGTTGCGGGTTGGCGGATGAGCAGGGTTATTAAGACGGAGCCACTGACCGGTGACGCTTTCGCGCCGTTTGGTGATGTTCTGGATGCCTCGGGCGAGGCAGACGTGATGATCAATCAGGGTATGTGCGGGCGTTTTCACGATCGGGCCGGACTGGATTTCGGACCGGGCGGGCGCGCTGGGATTTCGATATTCAGGGCTGAGGCACGCGAATTGCCGCTGGCGCTGGAAATGGTGGAACGTCATCCCGAGGGTTCTCAGGCATTTATCCCGATGAGCGCGCATCCATTTCTGGTGGTGGTTGCGCCGAATGAAAACGGCGCRCCGGGTATGCCGCGCGCGTTTTTAACCGCCCCCGGACAGGGGGTGAATATACATCGTGGCGTCTGGCACGGCGTGCTGACGCCGCTACATGAACCCGGCCTTTTTGCCGTRGTGGATCGGATCGGAAATACCCACAATTTGGAGGAGCATTGGTTTAAGACACAATATGTGGTTCAATAACGGTGCTTAGGCCGCAGTAAGCGGTCAGGTAACGACCTAAAAAAGTCGAACAGGAGAGACAGAAATGACAGATAGTTCCATCGGGACGGCAGAACAGCTGCGCGATCCCAATTACATGCCAGCGATTGGCAAAGCGGTGCCTTTAGGCCTGCAGCATGTACTGGCGATGTTTGCCAGTAATGTCACACCCGCGATCATTATCGCAGGCGCTGCGGGCATTGGATTTGGCTCGGATCAGGGGGCGCTTGGCTTCCCGGATATGACCTACATGATCCAGATGTCGATGTTCTTTGCCGGTATCGCGACACTGATCCAGACCATCGGTATCGGACCTATTGGCGGCAAATTACCAATTGTTCAGGGGACCAGTTTTGCGTTCCTGCCGGTGATGATCCCCGCTGTGATCGGCCTTAAAACAGCCGGGCTTGGAGGGTTGATGACCGGGGTGATGCTGGGCGGTATATTCCACTTTTGCATTGGCTTTTTCATCGGCAAGATCCGCTTTGCATTGCCGCCACTGGTGACCGGGCTGATTGTTCTGATGATCGGGCTGGCACTGGTCAAGGTTGGCATTCAGTACGCCGCTGGCGGTGTTCCGTTGCAGGGGAAACCTGAATTTGGCACGCTTTTCATGTGGTTCCCGGCTTTGGTGGTGATCTTTGTCACTCTGGGCATCAAGTTCTTTACCAAAGGTTTCATGGCAGTGTCCGCAATATTGCTCGGCATTCTGGCGGGATATATCGTGGCTTATTTCATGGGTCAGGTGAGTTTTGGAAATGTTGGCAGGGCCGCTAGCTTTTCATTACCAGAACCCTTCAAATATGGTTTTTCGCTCAACTGGGCGATTATCATCGGCATGTGTTTGATGGCGTTTGTTTCAGCGATTGAAACCGTGGGCGATGTGTCCGGGATCACTAAAGGTGGTGCGGGGCGCGAAGCAACTGACGATGAAATCAGAGGTGCAACCTTCGCCGACGGTCTGGGTACCGCGATTGCCGGTATCTTTGGCGGCCTGCCAAACACATCGTTCAGCCAGAACGTGGGTCTGGTTGCGATGACCGGCATCATGAGCCGCCATGTGGTAAGCATCGGTGCGCTGTTCCTGATTGCCGCCGGATTGGTGCCAAAAGTTGGCGCGATCATCAACACAATCCCGATCAATGTGCTGGGTGGTGGTGTGATCATCATGTTCGGTATGGTTGCGTCTTCCGGCATTAACATGCTGTCGGATGTGAACTGGAACCGTCGCAACATGGTGATCTTTGCAACAGCACTGTCGATTGGCCTTGGCTTGCAACTGGTTCCAGAGTCATTGCAGCACACTGGCAAAACAATCCAGATCCTGATGACATCGGGTCTGCTGCCAGCCGCAGCGATAGCGATTATCCTAAATCTGGTCTTGCCGGAAGATATCGACGCCTGATTAGCGCGTGAAATACAAGAAAATAGTCGCGCCCTTTACGGGGCGCGATTTCTTATTGAGCCGGCCCAAATGGGCCGGGATGCCTCCGGCGGAGGTATTTATGAAAAGAAGAAGAGCTAGAGGGTGCCCCAGCCACCACCACCGGGGCTGAGTAATTCGAATACGCCGCCCTTGGGCAGATCAATTTCATCGTTGCCTTCCAGTGCCACGTGCGTCCCGTCAGGCAGCACAGCACTGTTCACCCCCACAGACCCCGGCGCGCCGCCGTCTACGCCGTAAGGCGGTACGATACGGTGCGAGCAGAGGGTTGTCACGGTGACGGGCTCCAAAAACCTGATCCTGCGATAGACGCCATCTCCACCGTGCCATTTGCCTGCCCCGCCCGAGCCTCGCCTGATCGAAAATTYYTCYARYCGCACCGGAAAGCGTTTTTCCAGTATCTCGGGGTCGGTCATCAGCGTGTTRGTCATGTGGCTTTGTACTGCGTCGCARCCATCAAACCMCGGCCCSGCYCCGGTRCCGCCAGCGATGGTTTCGTAGTTCTGAAAATCATCGTTGCCCCAGACGAAATTGTTCATCGTTGCCTGCGAACAGGCWATAACGCCCAGAGCGCCGTAAAGCGCGTTGCAGGTRGCCTGTGAGACCTCGGTGTTGCCGGAAATCACCGCCGCCGGGTAGGACGGGTTCAGCATTGACCCCCTGGGGGTGATGATTTTMAGSGGYTTCAGGCAGCCTTCGTTYAGCGGAATATCGGCACCGACCATGGTGCGGAAAACATACAGCACCACCGCCCGGCAAATCGAAAACGGCGCGTTATAGTTGCCGGAATGCTGCGCACTGGTGCCGGTGAAATCKATCACTGCCTCGCGGGCRGYCTGATCAACRCTGACTTTCACYTKRATCACAGCRCCRTGGTCCATCGGATARTYGAAYGWSCCGTCTTTCAGSCGCCCRATCACCTGACGCACGCTTTCCTCGGCATTGTCCTGCACATGGCCCATATAGGCCTGCACCACATCCAGCCCGTAATTGTCCACCACCCGTAGCAGTTCTTTGCGCCCGGTTTCGTTGGCGGCAATCTGCGCTTTCAGGTCGGCCATGTTTTGCGGGATGTTTCGGCAGGGGTATTTCCCGGATGACAGGGCCGCCACGGTGTCATCTTCCTGCAAAACCCCGCGGCTGACCAGCCGCAGGTTTTCGATTAGCACGCCTTCTTGGTCGATATGGGTGCTGTCCGGGGGGGCGGAGCCGGGTGTTCGTCCACCAATATCGGCGTGGTGACCGCGTGAACCCAGCCAGAACGCTATGTGGTCGCCGACGAATATCGGCGTGACCACTGTGACATCCGGCAGATGGGTGCCGCCGTTGAACGGGGAATTCAGCGCAAACGCATCGCCCGGGTGAATATCGCCGGCRTTTTCCCGCATCACTGTGCGGATACTGTCAGACATCGAACCCAGATGCACCGGCACATGGGGGGCGTTGGCCACCAGATCACCGGTTTCGTCAAAGATTGCGCAGGAAAAATCCAGCCGTTCCTTGATGTTCACCGACCAAGACGTGTTGGCCAGCGTCAGTCCCATTTGATCGGCCACCGACATCAGCAGGTTGTTGAACACTTCCAGCAGCACCGGGTCAGCGTCAGTTCCGGCGGCGGCCGGGCGCGGGGCTTTGCCGGTGCGCGTCAGGATCAGGTTACCCAGGACGTCCAACTCGGCGTTCCAGCCCGGTTCGACCACATTGGTGCCGGTTGCTTCTTTGATGATCGCTGGGCCGGATATTTGTACGCCTAGTTTTAGGCTGTCCCGCTCATGGACAGGCACATCTGCCATATCGCTTTTCAGATAAACCGGCACATTGTCCACGGTTTCTCCGTCACCGGATTTCAGTGACATTGCCGGGGCCTCTCTGGTGGCGCCGATGGCCTCTGCACTAACCATTTCGAATTCAATTGCCCGCTCAGGCGAGGTGAAACCGAAACGCGCCATATGGGCTGCTTCGAAATCGGCCTGCATTGTGGGGGTATCAGCGAACGGCACCTCCAGCGACTGGTGTGAACCGTCATAGCGCAGATAGGCGCGGCTTTCGGTTGTGATGTCGGTGATGCCCTGTGCGGTAACCTCACTCATGGCCTCATTTGAGATGCTATCAAGCGCCCTTTGCGCCGTCTCTGTATCTGCCAGAGGTGCATCTACCTGTACCTCTCGCAACGCCCGGATTTCAGCGAGGCCCATACCATAGGCCGATAACACYCCGGCGAACGGGTGCAGGAACACCCGGCGCATACCCAGCGCGTCAGCCACCAGACAAGCGTGTTGCCCCCCGGCGCCGCCAAAACATTGCAGTGTGTATTGGGTCACATCATAGCCACGCTGGACYGAGATTTTCTTGATCGCGTTGGCCATATTATCGACGGCGATGCGCAGGAAACCTTCGGCCATATCGCGGGCATCCATAACGGGGTTGCCAGTGGCAGTGGCAACGTCGCGGGCCAGGGTCTTGAACCGGGCAAGAACGATGTCGCGATCCAGTGGTTCTTCGCCGCCCGGCCCGAACACCGTCGGGAAATGTCCGGGGTTCAGTTTACCCAGCATCACATTGCAGTCCGTCACCGTCAGCGGGCCGCCGCGCCGGTAACAGGCGGGTCCGGGATCAGCGCCGGCACTTTCTGGGCCGACTTGAAACCGTCCGTCACTAAAGGAACAGATCGAGCCGCCGCCCGCTGCCACTGTGTGAATATCCATCATCGGGGCGCGCATCCGTACACCAGCAACTTCGGTTTCGAACGAGCGCTCATATTCGCCGGTATAGTGGCTGACATCAGTGGAGGTGCCGCCCATGTCAAAGCCGATCAGGCGTTCATACCCGGCCAGTTGGGCAGTTTTGACCATGCCAACGATCCCACCAGCAGGCCCCGACAGAATCGCGTCTTTGCCCTGAAACAGTGTTGCATCAGTCAGACCACCGTTGGATTGCATGAACAGCAGCTTGTCACAGGCGCGGCCCAGATCCAGCGCTCTGGCAACCTGATCAACGTAGCGGCGCAGGATCGGCGACAGATAGGCGTCAACAACGGTTGTGTCCCCCCGGCCCACCAGTTTGGCGAGACGCGAGGTCTGGTGGCTGGTGGAAACCTGAGTAAAGCCAATTTCTCGCGCGAGTTCGGCGGCGCGTATTTCATGAACCGGGTTCAGGTAGGCGTGCAGAAAAGCAATCGCCACACTTTTGATGCCACTGTCAAAGGCGCTTTGCAGGTGGATGCGCAGGGTCGCTTCATCCATAGGCGTTATGATCTGGCCGTCAGCATCCAGTCGTTCTGGCACCTCACCCACAGATTCGTACAGCAACTCGGCGCGTTTGATGTGCAGATCAAACAGCCGCGGGCGGTTTTGGTAACCGATGCGCAGCAGATCACCAAAGCCTTTGGTAATCAGGAAATAAGTGCGCTCACCTTTGCGTTCCAGCAGGGCATTGGTTGCGACGGTGGTACCCATCTTAACGCCGCTGATTGCCGCATCGGGGATTGGGGCATCCTGTTCCAGCCCAAGCAAATCGCGGATGCCCTGTACGGCGGCATCTTTGTAGCGTTCGGGGTTTTCCGAAAGCAGTTTATGGCTAAGCAGATGCCCATCCGGGCGGCGCGCGACYACATCGGTGAACGTGCCACCACGATCAACCCAGAATTCCCACTGATTTTCAGACATTTTCGCCCCCGGTTTCTACACCGCCAATCGGCGGTACCGCTGTCGTATTGTCAACCAGTCGCGCGCGACTAGTCACGGAATCATAGCGACAAGTATTTATGGTTAACCAAACCTTCACATATTCTATGGTTTTTCTGTCTTGATGGAGGTGCCCGTGGTTGCCCAGATAGACATGAAATTCCTGCGGGCGCGGCYTGGAAAACTATGGTCACGATTGCTGGCCTATACCCTGTTTGAGGGCCGCCCCCTGACCACTAAAGGCCGCTGGATCAACCCTTTGGTCTTTGCCGGCTATCGACTGTGGGGCGCGTTGCCGCTGACAGGTCGCATCGAAAAACCAGTCTTTATCCTTGGCGTTGGTCGCAGTGGYACAACGATACTTGGCACCATTCTGGCGCTGCACCRGGACGTTGGCTATCTGAATGAACCCAAGGCRCTGTGGCAGGCAGCACTGGGGGATGATGATCTGATTGGGTCCTATTCAACCCGGCCGGGGCGGTTCAAAATGGATGCTTCGGATGCGTCTGGCAAATCGGCTGTTCGCTTGCGACGCTATTACAGCGCGTTTTTGGGATTGTCGGGAAATCGCCGCGTCGTCGATAAATACCCTGAGCTGATATTTAGAAACGGGATGATCGACGCATTTTTCCCCGGCGCGCGTAAGATTGTCCTGCTGCGTAACGGCGTAGATACCTGTCAGTCAATCGAACAATGGTCGGCGCGWAATGGTAGTACCAACAGCGAYTGGTGGGGACGTAACCGGCAAAAATGGCACCTGTTGGTGAAAGAACTGGTCGCCCCTGACCCTGATTTCGCCGATGCCCTGACRGAGATTCGCAAATTTGAACGCCATGTGGATATGGCCGCCGTGGAATGGGTTGTCACCATGCGMGAGGTGTTGCGCCTRCAAGCGCAGGAGAGCGAAGGTTTTCTGTTTGTACRGTATGAAGAACTGGCAGCGTATCCAAGAAAGGTGATGCAGGAAATTCTGCGATTTAGTGATCTGAGCATCGACAAGACCATGCTGGGCTATGCGCAAAGCAGTCTGCGCCCGCGTCTACCCTACCCCGAACCCGATCTGCACCCGGCGATAACTGGGATATTTGAGGAAACGATGCAACAGCTTGGCTATGCGAGCGGGCGAGGAACATGAGAATTCTCCAGATCAGCCATAATCACCACATCGTTGGTGGCTCTGACGCAGTGTATTTTGCCACATCTGATCTGCTGACACAGGCGGGCCATGAGGTGATCCCATTTTGCATTGCAAGCCCCAAGAACCTCGCCTCGGAATGGGGTGGCTATTTCCCGGCCGGCGCAGATACCGGCCATGCGCCATTGCGGGACAGTTTTCGATACTTCTTCAACGCCGAAGCGCGCGGAAATCTTAACCGGCTGTTGGACAGTGTCGGCCCGGTGGATGTGGCGCATTTACATATTTACCATGGCAAACAGACACCGGCTATCTTGCCGGTACTAAAAGCGCGCGGAATCAGGATCGTGCAGAGCCTGCATGAATATAAGCTCGCCTGCCCGGTCTACACGCTGCAGCGAAACGGCAAACCATGTGAGCTGTGTGTGCAGGGGTCTTCGCTGAATAGTATTCGCCATCGCTGTAAAGATAACTCGACGCTACGGTCATTCATTATGGCGGCAGAACAGATGACGTCACGGATGCTGGGTGATGTGCGACTGGTGGATCAGTTTATCTGCGTCAGTGATTTTCAACGACGTATCATGATGCGGGCCGGATTACCGGCAAGCAAGTTGACCACATTGCACAATTTCATTGATACCAGCGCAATGCAGGCGGGCAACGGCCATGACGGGTATCTGCTGTATTTCGGTCGTATCGAACAACTGAAAGGAGTGCCAACTTTGATTGAGTCAGTTCGGCGCACCGGGCAGCGGTTGCTGATAGTGGGCGACGGGGCGTGGCGCGCAGAAATGCTGCGCCGGATTGAGGGTTTGGCGAATATTGAGTATCTGGGATTTCAAAGCGGGCCTGAATTGCGGCGGCTAATTGCGCGCGCGTGCGCCGTGGTTGCGCCGTCAGAGTGGTACGAAAATTGCCCGATGTCGGTGCTGGAGGCCAAGGCATCAGGACGACCGGTAATCGGGTCTCGTATTGGTGGTATTCCAGAGCTGATCCGTGATCAGGTAGATGGATTCTTGTTTGAACCGGGCAATAGCGAAGAACTAATCACAGCACTAAGGGCCTTGGAACGAGCAGACCACGCGCTTCTTTCCAGAAACGCACGGCAGGATGCCGTGGCCCGGTTTTCCGGGGAACGGCACCTTAACGCGTTAATGTCCTATTATTCCCCAAAGCAGCCTAAGAGCGCTTTGGGGGAATTGCTGACGACCTGAAAGAATTCTTGCGGATCTATGCCGCCAACTTGCTGCTTTCCACATCCAGCCAGAGACCTTCACAGCGGATAACCGCATCACGATCAAAACCAAGCACGGTATAGGTGATCATCGTTTCTGGCTTGCGACAGACATGTGGCCCGCCAAGTGCATCTACTGCGGTTGCGACAGCTGGTCTGGCCAGGGTTTGCGACGCATGGATGCGCTGGTAAGGGGCAAGTAAGACATCAGCAGTGGGAACTCTCTGAGCAAGCGCACCGGCACGGATCAGGATTGGCTGCACCTTTGGGTGGTAGGCCAGATAGTCACTATCAAAAGTCACACGATCGATGGATTTTATCGGGATAAACTCTCCACTTTTGGTCAGAACGCGATCCCCGACGCGTAGCGTTTGCGCGTGATATTCACCGTATGCGGTGGTGACACGGGCCATCGGGCCCAAACCGTACATCTGACCTGCGGTGCTCCCGGGGTTGCCAACCGGGCCCTTGGGCCGCGGTATGGCAACTTTAAATCGACGGGGTTTCGTCGCCGGGATATTACTAGTATCAATTAAACTCATTACTCTCACTCTTTACTGCGGTGTCACCCAGGCACCGATACACAAAAACTGCCGCGCCAATCAGGTTTCCAGTTTGCCCTAACTTAGRGGCTGGTCCAAACATTCCGGCTGTTTCTGTCACTTGGTAGACAGGTGGCGTCTGTTCAGAATGTGGCGCATATTTCTAWTCGAGGCGTCCTAAAGATAATATTATGACGCTGTAAAATCGCGTAAAATCGTTCTTAATTTCTTAAATATAGACAATCGAGGGTCAACGGTGGCTCAGGTGCTGGATTTGAATGCAATAATGGCTTTATTGTTTCTCAAGCTTGAACATTAAGCCTGTAATCATGGGTATTGAATTGTGGCAATTTCTCTAAAAATGGCCGGTTCCAATATGGATACAATCTGTTTTGGGGGTTAATTCAGCAAATTGAATATTTTCCACAAATTTGGACTTATCCTTTTGTATAGGTTTGGGAGATTTCAAGCACTGTGCGACTCACAAAACGAATCAATATCGGTGGAATCCCCGTCAAATTTAGGTGATTCCAATTTGGAGTTACGTAAAACCTTGCCTGTTGGTCCCATATATTCTATTTAATGAATGTCTTTTCCGCTGGAAGCCGAAAAGCAGGGTTTATCAATGTAAGGGCGCGAAATGAAAGAAAAAGTTCTAGATACGCTGCGACGGCTGCCGATTCCCGGTGCCAGCACTGATGCGGTCACCAGCGGATTAATCTCAGACATTGCCGTTGATGGCGGCAAGGTAATATTCTCTATCACCATCCCGGAAGACCGGCGCGAAAAACTGGCTGGCCTTCGGGAAGCGGCCGAAAGAGAAGTTCTGAAAATCGACGGGATCGAACATGTTCTGGTGGTGCTGTCCGCTGATAAATCGGGCACGGCACCGGCCAAACCGGAAGCCCCCAAACTTAGTCGCAAACCTGACCGCCCGGTCGGACCGGACATGCGCCCGGCTGCCGGGGCCATTCCAGGTGTAAAGTCAGTTATGGCCGTCGCGTCGGGCAAAGGTGGCGTTGGTAAATCTACCACCGCCGTAAATCTGGCCCTTGGCCTGCGTTCGCTTGGCATGAAGGTCGGCCTGTTAGACGCCGATATTTACGGCCCCTCTATCCCGCGTTTGTTTGGGATCACCGATCGCCCGGATATCAGGAACGACCGCATCATCCCGATGGAAAAGTTTGGCCTAAAAATTATGTCCATGGGGTTYATGATGGACGAAGAAGATCCGGTGATCTGGCGCGGCCCGATGATTGTGAACGCACTGATGCAGATGGTGCGCGAAGTGGAATGGGGTGAACTGGACGTTCTGGTGCTTGATATGCCACCCGGTACGGGCGACACTCAGCTGACTATGGCGCAGCAAGTTCCGATGGCGGGGGCGGTGATCGTTTCGACCCCACAAGACCTGGCGCTGATTGATGCCCGCAAAGGGCTGAAGATGTTCAAAAAGGTGGATGTGCCTATTTTGGGTATCATTGAGAACATGAGCTCATTCATCTGTCCGCATTGTGGTGAAAGCTCTGACATTTTTGGCAAAGGCGGCGCACAGGATGAGGCTGGAAAGCTCGGCGTGCCATTCCTAGGGGCTATTCCGTTACATATGGATATTCGCCGCCATTCAGATGCCGGCACACCTGTTGTGATTGCTGATCCGGATGGGCCGCATGCGAAAATATACAAAACCATCGCGTTGAAAGTTGCGTCCTTAATGGGTGGCGAAATTGACGACGAAGGTTAAACCCTGAACATATTTATGAAGATGCCCCGCAGGTTTTTGCGGGGCTTTTTTKNTTTGGGGAGGTATTTCTAACCTAGTCGCGCATCAACATCCATTCCATGGCTTTGATCCCTACAACCGCACCCGCGATAATACTGATCACTGCTATGAATGAGCCRACCGCCAAGGTAGACACCCCGGACAGGCCCTGACCCACGGTACAACCAAGGGCCAGTACACCACCAACCCCCATCATGGCCGCGCCAACCATATTGCGCACGGTGTCGCTGGTATCKGCGAASGTCGCCAGATGTAGCCGCCCTTTGGATAGCGCCCCGACAAAKCCGCCMARCAGCGCSCCYGCCAGCGTCACCACGCCAAACCCCGGCGCACCAAGGGCTGAGAACCGCATCAGGTAATCCAGCGTGTCACCTGTCGGGCGTACATAACTAAGGGAAATCAGCGCAACGGGTGTGTCAGCGAARTCATCCTGCGCCAARCCGGTCAGCAACCARCCWGCRACCACCRYCARYCCAATACCGAAACCCGCGATCAGGTGGTTAGGCGAGGTTCTGAAGCCATTGTCCTTGAAGCAATAGACCAGCAATCCGCCAGCCAAAACCACCAGCATSRCGGTGGTGGCTGTGCCAGTATCCAGGCCCGTTGCRAGTGACAGAAATTCACCGCTGCCCTGGGTCTCGAACCCCAGWCCCGACAAGTCCCATGTCGCAGGCGTAAACAGGGCRACGCGCAAGGGRCCAATCAATCCRCCGATGGTCATGTAGCCGAACACYCCGGTGATCAGCAGAACCGTGGCCGAGCGYAAATCCCCGCTGCCTGCACGCACCAGATTWCGGCTGATRCAGCCGCCCGAAAACACCATGCCAAAGCCAAAGATCAGCCCGCCAACGATGCTGGCCAGCCATCCGAAGTTCGGCGTCATATATAAAGAGTTGCCAACATCCAGCACGTCCATCGACTGCAAGATGCCGACCCCGATCATGCCAACTGCACCTGCCAGCAACCATGAKCGAAACCGCCGGTAGTCGCCAAACGACAGGATGTCAGAAATTGAACCCATGGTGCAAAAGTTTGTACGGTAAACGATGAAGCCAAATACAAAGCCAATCAGTAACCCGCCCCAGCCGATGTAAAAGGCCGGAGATTCAATGACAATTTCTTTCCAGGTTTCAAGCATGATCCATCCCACGTTGGTTTGTTCGTTCGCGCTCCGGGATCATAGCCTAACTATCGGCGTGCCCCGGTTCTATGCAATTCATCTGCACAAATTAGCATATGATTGTATTTGTGGCAAAATCAATTTACCAAGCGCGAAACTGGGATGTTTTAAAGGGGGTTACAGTGTTTCCTGCGCTCCAAGGCCCATGGAAAAGCTTGCATTCTCCTGTTCCGAGAACCATCGCAGCTTATCGCGCAACTGCACCACTTCACCAATGATAATCATCGACGGCCCGCCCATTTTTTCAGCCACGGCGAGTTCATGGATGTCTTTGATCGTGCCTACCGCGACRCGCTGGTGTTCGGTCGTACCTTTGTCGATGATAGCCGCGGGCATTTCAGGGTTGGCACCGCGCAGGATGAACTGTTCKGACAGGAATTTCAGGCTGGAAAGGCCCATATAGACCGCCACGGTCTGCGCCGGGCGCAGCAGGACATCCCAATCGAGCCCCAACACACCTTCGCGCCCGTGGGCGGTGACGAAAACACAGGCCTGCGCATAGTCACGGTGCGTCAGCGGAATACCGGCGTAGGACGAGCAGCCAGAGGCAGCGGTGATACCGGGGACCACCTGAAACGGGATGTCATTATCGGCCAGTTTTTCGATCTCTTCGCCGCCGCGACCAAAGATGAACGGGTCACCACCCTTGAGGCGCAGCACCCGTTTGCCCTGTTTCGCCAGATCAACCAGCAGTTGGCTGATGTCTTCCTGTTGCATCGTGTGCTGATCGGGCAGTTTGCCGACATAAATACGTTCGGCGTCGCGGCGCATCAGATCGATGATGTCCTTGCCAACAAGTCGGTCATACAGCACCACATCGGCGCGCTGCATCAGGCGCAGGGCACGGAATGTCAGCAGGTCGGGGTCGCCAGGGCCAGCGCCTACCAGATAGACTTCGCCTTTGGAAAAGGTGGGGCCATCTACGCCTGCCTTTAGAATAGACAGAACGTGGTCTTCTGCACCTTTATGGTCACCCGTCAGGAACATGTCACCCGCGGGGCCGTCTATCATGCGTTCCCAGAAACGTCGCCGCAGGCGGGTGCTTTTGACGGTTGCCAACACTTGTTCGCGGAACTTGCCCATAAATTCCGCCATCCGGCCATAGGCGGGGGGCAGCAGAGATTCGATGCGGGCGCGCAGGATGCGGGCAATCACGGGGGCGGTTCCACCTGATGAAATAGCGATCACCAGAGGTGAGCGATCGACAACGGAAGGCGTAATGAAATCGCAGTATTCACCGACATCCGCGACATTTGACAGAACACCGGCGGCTTTTGCAGCCTCATAGAGAACCTTGTCGCGGGCTTCATCTTCGGAGGCGCCGTAAGCCACAATCGCACCTGCAACGTCATCCGTTTCAATCGGGCGTGCGAAATGGGTCAGGTTGGGGTTTTCGGAAAGCTCGCGGAATTCTTCGCCAAGCTCAACGTCAAAAACATACACATCTGCCCCGGCCAGCAATGCCCGTTCCGCGCGACGCGCAGCGACTGTTCCACCACCATCTATGACAATTTTCTTGCCTTTGATGTCCAGAAAAATAGGAAGATAATCCATCGATAAATCCGCTTTCTAATAATCAGCTGTCTTTGTCGGCCCAGCTTGACATCTGATTGCCAAAATCCCGTGCGCTGTTTGCATCCAGATCAAAAATCGTAAACCGGCGACCTTCGCGCAGGGTCACGCGCAACATGTTCATGCCACCTTCGAATTCAACATTCTTCAGCGTGGCACGCCGCCCATAGGGCAGTTCAAGCTCGGCTATGTCGGTGATAACTTCACTGGTCATATTTCAGCCCGCGCGCAAAAATTGCTTCTAACTGCCATTCCCATTTTTTGGGTGTATCCCGGTAATCCGGTTTGACGTCAAATTCCAGAAACATCTGCCCGGATTCACCGGCATGAGCGACAAGGTGTTTAAGTTTCGCAAAACTGTCGACATCCGGGTGCTGGATGATCAGGTCACTAAGTTTGGCCATGGTTTATCCTTTCAAAACGCGATTGTGGAACCGGATGCGAAACAGCAGGCGCTTGCTGTCTGTGGCAAGGTTTGGATCAAATCCGGTTCTGTTGTGAAGTGAATTATTGCACAAAACACCCACCCCGACGTCCATTTTTATGGTCTGTATATAGGGTTCGTCACTTGCCAGCAGATTTCCAAGAAATGCCACTGCGTCGGCTGTGATCGGGTCGTCGCGCCAGGAAATGCTGCGAGTCCGCGCAGTATAGCGCATTTCCAGATGCCCGTTCTGCGGATCAACCGAAAACACCGGGCCGATGCTGGCCGGGCGCAGATTGCCGTTCGCCTCGCGGTTTTCCGGGATCGTCATGGCATGGGGGTGCATCAGCGCGTCTATATAGTCAGGGTTATCATCGCGGACACGGATATAGGCGATTTCCGGGTCAAGGAACTGATTAATGCCGCCATCATTGGCTGGGCGGACGCAATGCAGAACCATGGCACGGATTTTCTGGTCTGGCGCATTATAATAGCCGTCTGTGTGCCAGTTCATTGGTTTTGTTGTGTAAGGGATATAGCCGCGCTGGCTGTCCTTATTGCTTACGGTCAGTGCCACAATACCATTTCGCCCGGCAGAGCGGTGTTTTTCGGCGATCTCGAGGCCCATTGCAGTGGCGAAACCTTTTAACTGGTCGCGAACCGCTTCCGGATCATCGGCGTTTTTGGCGCTGGCATAGAATGCCGCGTTGGAAATTGTGCAGCGTCTGGCAAGCTCAGCACGTTCAGATTCGCTTGGGTTTCCAAGGTCTTTTATATCTACCGGCCCCGCCTGCGCCACTGTGTCGCTCATACCCGTCAGCTTATTTGTACGCCATTCCTGATAGGAATCAGGGCGATCCAAAGCCCACTGAATGCCAGTCAAAGTATTGGTATGGATAATAACCACAGGTGTATTGCTCCAATTTTCGTTCGCGCAGGGGATAACCCCCAATAGTTACTCGCCACAGAAGTAACGAATATGGTATGTGTAAGCACGTTTTGCTTTACATTCAATTATTCTAATATAAAAAAGTAACAAGTGCTCGGTTACTATAAAGCTGACCTTAATGATGGCGCTAATACAAACGAATTTGCCGCCAATATCGGGGTAAGTGTTTCGGGTACAACGAAAAAACCCCTCGGGGCATGCGCGAAAACAAAGCTAAGGGAGAAAACTGATGAAAGATGGTGATTCGGTAGAAGACAAGTCTAAGATGGCAGATCAGCACCCAACACCGATGCTCGACGAGCTGGAAGACGGTCCTTGGCCAAGTTTTGTTACAGGCTTAAAACGGCTTCGCGACTCCAAAGGTGAAAAATACGCACCGATGATGAACGATCTTTTGGGTCAGTTGGAACATTCCTACCAAAACCGCATGGGCTATTGGAAAGGCGGCACAGTATCCGTTTATGGCTACGGCGGCGGAATCATCCCACGGTTTTCCGAAGTTGCTGACAAATTCCCTGAATCAAAAGAATTCCACACCCTGCGCGTTATGCCGCCCCCAGGGTTTCACTATACAACCGACATTCTGCGTAAGATGTGTGACATCTGGGAAGAGCACGGCTCTGGTCTGATCGCATTCCATGGCCAGTCAGGCGACATTATGTTCCAGGGCTGTACATCTGAAGCCACACAGCTGGCGTTTGATGCACTGAACGAGATTGGATTTGATCTTGGTGGCGCTGGTCCGGCATTGCGAACATCGATGAGCTGCGTAGGTGCGGCCCGTTGTGAGCAGTCCTGCTTTGACGAAGCCCGCGCGCATCGCGGCGTTATCAACCGTTTTCTCGACGAAATGCACCGTCCATCCCTGCCTTATAAGTTTAAATTCAAATTCTCGGGCTGTGGTAACGACTGTGTAAACGCGATCCACCGTGCGGATTTCGCGGTGATCGGCACCTGGCGCGACGATATCAAGATCAATCAGGAAAAAGTAAAAGAACACGTTGCCAAAGTTGGCCGCAAATACACAATCGATACCGTTGTATCGATGTGCCCAACCCGTGCGATTTCACTGAACGACGACGATACGCTGGAAATCGACAACCGAAGCTGCGTGCGCTGTATGCACTGCATCAACGTCATGACCAAGGCCCTGTCGGTCGGTGATGACAAAGGTGTTTCGATCATGATCGGCGGCAAGCGTTCGCTGAAAGTTGGCGACCTGATGGGGACAATGATTGTTCCGTTCATGAAGCTCGACACAGACGAAGATTATGAAAAACTGGAAGAATTTGCAGAAACCTGCATCGAATTCTTCGCCGACAACGCGCTCGAGCATGAGCGGATTGGTGAAACCATCGACCGCATCGGTCTGCCATCCTTCCTGGAAGCCGTTGGTGTTGAGCCAGATCCAAACATGGTCAACCACCCACGTACATCCAGCTATGTACGGACTGATGATTTCGATGAGGAAGCCGCCAAGTGGTTTGAGCGTAAGGCGCTCGAAGCAGGCATGACCGTTGCCGGGGAATAGTTATCGTTAGCTAAAAATTATCATTCGGACCCAGTAACACACTGTCCGAATAGGGAGAGCAGATATGAACGACACAGCTACTAAAGCAAAGCCAAGAACCGCCGACGAGGTTGGCGTTCCGGATCACTATCAGTACATGCACCCGGTGATGAAAGAAAATCACGGCAACTGGGACTGGCATGAGCGTACTCGGGTTGGTGTTTTGCGCCACGTATCAAAAACCGGCGATGAAATCTTTACGATCCGCGCCGGGACGCAGCGCCAGATGGATGTTTATACAATCCGTTTGCTGTGTGACATCGGTGACAAATACGCCGATGGCCACATTCGCTTTACCACACGTTCAAACATTGAATATATGGTCGCGGATGAAGCCAAGGTCGAGCCACTGATCGCCGCACTTGGTGAAGCTGGCTTCCCCGTTGGCGGCACCGGCGCTTCGGTGTCGATGATTTCACACACTCAGGGCTGGCTGCACTGCGATATTCCCGGCACGGACGCTTCCGGCGTTGTAAAGGGCCTGATGGATTATCTGCACGCTGAATTTATTCAGGAAAAGATGCCAAACCGCCTGCGGATCACGACATCCTGTTGTCAGGTTAACTGTGGTGGTCAGGGTGATATTGCAATCAACGTGCAATATACCAAGCCCCCCAAGATCAACCACGATCTGGTGTCCAACGTCTGTGAACGCCCCGCCGTTGTGGCCCGTTGCCCTGTGGCTGCGATCCGCCCGGCAATGGTTGACGGCAAGGCGTCGCTGGAAATCGACGAAAAGAAATGCATTTGCTGCGGCGCGTGTTACCCACCTTGCCCACCGATGCAGATCAACAGCGCAGAAAGCACCAAGATTGCGATCTGGGTTGGCGGCAAACATTCTAACGCCCGCACCAAGCCGACATTCCACAAGCTGGCCGTTGCAAACCTGCCGAACAACCCGCCACATTGGCCGGAAGTTAAGGCCGTGGTTAAGCGGATTGTCGAAGCCTACAAGGCCGACGCCAAGCATTGGGAACGCATGGGGGAATGGATTGATCGTATCGGTTGGACTCGTTTCTTTGAGATGACAGAACTCGCGTTTACTAAACATCACCTTGATACATGGACCGGTGCTCGCATGACGATGAACCACTCGGCCCATATCCACTTTTAGGGGTTAAGTTCGTGAAATTCGGAATAGTTGTCAGCGAAGGCCCATATACGCATCAAGCGTCGGATACGGCATATAATTTTGCCAAATCGGCGCTTGAAGCCGGGCACGAAGTCCCACGGGTGTTCTTTTACCATGATGGGGTCAATGTCGGTACACGTCTGTCGATCCCGCCACAGGATGAGCGCAACATACAGGAACAATGGAGCGCCCTTGGCAAAGAGCACGACATTGATCTGGTGATCTGCATCGCTGCGGCGCAGCGTCGGGGGCTTYTRGACGAAAAAGAAGCCACCCGTCAGGGCAAAGACGCCAACAATATCGCCGACGGATTTCGGATTTCCGGCCTTGGCCAGTTGATCGAGATGGGCATCCAGACCGACCGTTTAATGACATTCGGGGACTARGGGGAAAACATGTCTGAAGATATAAAAAAATTCCTGTATGTGAACCGCAAAGCGCCCTATGGCACGATTTACGCGCTGGAAAGTCTGGAAGTTGTGCTTATCGGTGCTGCATTTGATCAGGACGTCAGTCTGGCATTCCTTGACGACGGGGTGTTTCAGTTGACCAAAGGGCAGAACACCAAGGAAATTGGCGTGAAAAACTTTTCGCCGACTTTCCGTGCTCTGGGCGACTATGAGGTTACCAAACTGTTCGTCGAACAGGAATCTCTGGATGAACGTGGTCTGACGGCTGACGATCTGCAGGAAATCGTCTGGGAAGACGAAGACGATGATTATGCAGAAAAGCCATCCATTCGTATCATCAGCCGGGCCGAAATGGCTGATGTGATGGCTGATCAAGACGTCGTGTTGAGCTTTTAGGGGGAAACCATGGGTACTTTACATACAGTTAACAAATCCCCTTTCGCCACGGGCGCGCTGCTTAGCTGCCTCGCCCACGCCAAGGACGGTGATACGGTTCTGATGATCGAAGACGGCGTTTACGGCGCCTCGTCCGGAACAAAGGTATCGGATGTACTTGCTGCACGTAGTGGTGCGGTRACGCTCTGCGTCTTAGGCCCAGATTTCGCAGCACGCGGGTTGAATAATGCGCGTCTGCTGGATGGTATCAAATCCGTCGACTATGCCGGGTTCGTTGAATTGGCGGCAGACTGCGACCGCACACAGGCCTGGCTTTGAATTAGAACTAAACGAATAATATTAAAACCAAGAGGAACTACAAAATGTCATACGATGTAAACGGCACCACTATTGAGCATGACGAAGAAGGCTACATCACCACTTTGGCCGAYTGGACAGAAGATCTGGCAAACGTGATTGCCGCTGCTGAAGATGTCGACATGAACGAAGAGCATTGGGCAGTCGTCAACTTTCTGCGTGAATACTATGAAGAATACCAGATCGCTCCGGCTGTTCGGGTTCTGATTAAGTCGATCAAGAAATCCATGGGCCCTGAAATTGGCAACAACAAGTACATGTACGAACTGTTCCCATATGGTCCGGCCAAACAGGCATGTAAGATTGCTGGTCTGCCAAAGCCAACTGGCTGCGTCTAACTTACTGATCCAAAAGCGTAAAACCTTTGGAACTTTCTAGGGAGGGTCTATCGTGATTTCCACGATATATGCAGTGCTGTTCTATGTTGCGACGATCCTGATGGTCGTCGGAACTGGCATGAAAGTGTTAAAGTACGCACGCACCCCTGCCCCTTTGAAGATACCCGTATCACCGGCGCCACGCACGCGGCGCGGTGTGGTGATGCGCATGGCACGCGAAGTTTTCATCTTTCAAAGCCTCTACAAATCCAACCGCTGGATCTGGATTTTCGCAATCCTGTTCCACTACGGCATGTTGCTGGTTCTGCTGCGCCACCTGCGCTATTTTACTCAGCCGGTTTGGTGGTGGGTCGATCTGATCCAGCCGATCGGGGTCTATGCGTCTTTTGCCATGCTGGTCGGTCTTGGCGGATTAATGGTGCGCCGCATTGTGCTACAACGTATCCGCTACATTTCAGACCCGTCAGATTATTTGATGCTGGCCCTGTTGATCGGCATCGCCGCCAGTGGTGCAGCAATGAAATTTGTAGTGCCGGTGGATATACTAGCGGTTAAGGCCTTCATGCTGGGGCTGATGCGGTTTCAGATCAACGATCTGCCAATTCAGGCCGGTGTCCTGATCCATCTGGGGCTGGTTGTGATCCTGATGATCATCTTTCCGATCTCAAAACTGATGCACGCACCGGGCCTGTTCTTTGCGCCGAGCCGCACTCAGGTCGATAACGCCCGCGAATTCCGCCAYCTGTCAGCYTGGGCTAAACAATTGCCRCCGCTGCCCGAAGGCATYCCTGAAGCAGGGGAGAATTGAGCATGGCACCGTTGGACAAAGAACAAGACGACATCAAATTTGAAAACGTCGACGAAGTTTTCAAAATTCCCGATCTTAAATGCGGTGCGATGGCTGACACCCATACGTTCGAAGCCGCACCTGTACATAACGAACCGCTGGGTTTCCCCGGTGAGCTGATCGATAACTGGAAAGAGGTCGCCATCGCCAAAATGGGCGAGTTGGCGAAAAACAACCGCGCTTTTCGGGTCTATCTGGATACCTGCGTAAAATGTGGGGCCTGCACTGATAAATGCCACTACTTTCTTGGCACGGGTGATCCGAAAAACATGCCGGTGGCGCGCCAGGACCTGCTGCGATCCGTTTACCGGCGCTACTATACTTTCGCGGGGAAACACTTTCCTTGGCTGGTGGGTGCGCGCGATCTGACCAAAGAAGTGCTGGATGAATGGTACACCTATTATCACCAGTGTTCCCAATGCCGCCGCTGCGCTGTGGCCTGCCCTTACGGCATTGATACGGCTGAAATTTCGATGGCGGCACGTGAAATTCTGGACACTGTTGGTGTGGGCCAGAAGTATTGCAATGAAATCATCGCCAAGCTGAAAAAGACMGGCAACAACCTGGGCCTGAACCCCAAGGCACTGCGCGCCACGCTKGARGATCTGGAAGAAGAYCTGGAAGAAGAAACCGGCATTGCCGTGAAATTACCGCTGGATGTCAAAGGCGCAGACATCCTGCTGATCACCCCGTCCGCGGATTTCTTTGCCGAACCCCACATCGACGGATTGCTGGGTTACGCCAAGGTGTTCCACTCTGCCGGGGTTAGCTGGACGATTAGCTCCTACGCCTCGGAAGCGGCCAACTTTGGCATGTTCATCGGATCATACGAAAACATGCGTGAAGTTTCCTGGCGTATCCGTCAGGCGGCCAAAGATTTGGGTGTTAAGCGGATCGTCTTTGGCGAATGCGGCCATGCCTGGCGCGTGGCTTATAGCTTCCTTAACACGCTGGCCGGGCCGTTTGATTTTCTGGATCAGAACTACCCGATCCCGCAGCACATCCTTGAATTCACCCATGATGAGATTGAAAACGGTCGCCTGAAAATCGACAAGTCTAAGAACGATGAATTCATAATGACATTCCATGACAGCTGTAACGTGGCGCGTGGATCTTCCATGGGCCGCGAAGAAGGCGGACAGTTTGATGTACCGCGGGCCGTATTGAAATCGGTGGTCAACAACTTCCACGAAATGGACCCCGACACGATCCGCGAAAATACGTTTTGCTGCGGCGGCGGCGGCGGTCTGCTGACCGACGATCTGATGGATTTGCGCGTTAAAGGTGCCAAGCCACGAATGACCGCGCTGCAACAGGTCACCAAAGATCATGGTGTTACCCACATGGCCGCTATCTGCGCCATTTGCAAAACCCAGTTTTCCAAGGTCATGCCTAAATATGGCTATGAGATGGATTCAGTAATGTCGGTCCATCAACTGGTCGCAAATGCCGTCATTCTGGACGGACAAGTTACAGACGAAGAAGATGCCGCGCCTTCGGGCGATGCGGCACCAACGGAGGCAAGTTCATGAACGATCAAACACCCACATTCAGACGCTACGAAGAAGGTGAGACCCCGGACGATTGGGATCTTGAAGACAAGATTTTTCAGCAGGACACATCCTATCAGTGCCCGACTTATATCCATAARACSCCSCCYTGYCAGGGWTCMTGCCCMTCSGGKCAYGAAATYCGYGGYTGGYTGGCSATTGCRCGKGGCATGGAYAARCCMCCGRTYGAAGGYATGSCRTGGCAGGAATAYGCRTTTCAGCGSATGGCCGATGCCAAYCCKTTCCCMGCCACAATGGGCCGGGTTTGCCCCGCTCCTTGCGAAGCGGGCTGTAACCGGAACGAAGTTGATGACTACGTTGGTATCAACGCTGTTGAACAATACGTCGGCGACTGGGCTAATGAAAACAACGTCAAAATGGCCCAAGTCGGCGCGGACACTGGTCGTAAGATCGCAGTAATCGGTGGCGGACCTGCTGGTCTGGCAGCCGCCTATTTCATGCGTCGTGACGGCCATGCGGTAACGCTGTTTGAAGCAAACGACAAGCTGGGCGGCATGATGCGCTACGGCATTCCGGGTTACCGGACACCGCGCGACATGCTGGACACCGAAATTAACCGCATCACCGAATTAGGCGTCGACGTTCACCTGTCCACCCGCGTTGGTAAGGACATCACCATCAAACAGCTGGAAGACGGCTATGATGCGATCTTCTGGGCTATCGGTGCGCAAACTGGCCGCCCCCTGCCTGTTCCGGGTTGGGAAGGCACTGAAAACTGCATTAACGGCATCGAATTTCTGGACGCTTTCAACAAAGGCTGGGTGCTCGGCACCGCGAACCGCGTTGTGGTTGTTGGTGGCGGCGATACGTCGATTGACGTTGCATCCGTTGCCCGTCGTCTGGGCCACATCACCAATGTTGCCGAAACCGAACATGCCGATGGCACCCTGATTGATTTCACTGCTAAGGACGCCGCCAGCGTTCTGACCCGTGAAGGAATGCAGGCCACGCTGACATCGCTGTTCCCCATTGAACAGATGACGGCCGCCGAGCATGAACGTGAAGATGCCAAGCGCGAAGGCGTGGACATCAAGGGCGGTGTGATGCCACTGGAAGTGATCAAGGACGCTGACGGCAGGGCAATCGCGCTGAAGATGTGTGAATGTGACATGAAAGGTGGCCGCCCCGAACCACGCGAAGGGACGGAATTTGAGATCGAATGCGATATCATCATTTCGGCCATTGGTCAGGCTGGCGACTTTGACGGTGTTGAAGAAATGGACGCCGGTAAAGGTTTCATCGACATTGAATCCAGCTACGCGGTTAAGGGCCATGACAAGCATTTTGCCGGCGGTGACATCATCAAACCGCACTTGCTGACAACGGCCATCGGCCACGGTCGTATCGCTGCCGCGACGATCACTGATTACCTTGATGACGGTGAAATCGCGAAACGCCCTTCGGTGGATGTAAGCCACTTCAACCTGCTGGAAGAACTGCACCAACGTGGCAAAGACCCTGCCGCCTACAACCATGAAGCGACGCGTGAAACAGATTCTGCCGATTTTTCGGTCCACAACTATGAGGACCGGGGAAGCTCGCAGATCATCAAACATACCGAACTTTACAAGGGTCACTTCCCCTATGAAGCCCGAGGTATTCGTGATGAGGTCCATATTGAAGGAGACAGCGTTCTTGGCAACTTCGAAGAACGCATCATCGCCTATTCCGAAGAACAGGCACAAAAAGAGGGTGAGCGTTGCATGTCCTGCGGCATGTGCTTTGAATGCGATAACTGCGTGATCTTTTGCCCACAGGACGCTGTGTTCCGGGTCAAAAAATCTGACCGCACGGTCGGGCGCTACGTCGATACGGATTACACAAAATGTATTGGCTGCCATATTTGTGCAGACGTCTGCCCGACTGGCTATATAAAGATGGGACTTGGGGCATAAGCATGACACGGCTTTTCGGCATCATATTGGTGGTATTCACAATGGTCACTGGCATGGCAAATGCGCAGGATAGCTCTGCTAATTCGCTTTATCCAGTTATCCCGAAAGCACTTGGTGATCCGCACCCTGAAGGCAATGACTTTATGCGGATCAACCATATGAAGCTGATGCGCCACGACCGGGATGAAACGGTTCGTCTTGGCAACCGTGATATTGAGTATTCGATAAAAGAATGCGTGGCTTGTCACGTTGTGGCCGGGCCCGACGCCCTGCCCATCGCTGCGGATGATAACCAGCATTTTTGCAGCGCGTGCCATGTATATGCAGCGGTTAAAATTGATTGCTTTCAGTGCCATAATTCAAAGCCTGACGAAAATATTCAGATCCGGCTTCTTGGCTCTGTCCCCGACCCGGAAGAGCTGGCCAGATATGTGAATGAGGTAAGTGAATGAAACTTCCAGCCCTCAACTTCAGCAAAAAACCCTCRGAAATGAACCGGCGTGACTTTTTCAAAAGYGGYGCYGCGATGGCGACTGTGACACTTGCGCCGGGGGTCACCCTGATGGCATTTGGCGGCAATGCCGACGCAGCTGCCAGCTCGGCCAATCGTTGGGGCCTGTTGATTGACGTAAACAAATGCGCGTCCGATTGCGACGCCTGCGTTTCTGCCTGCTCGAAAGAAAATGGCTGGGAAGATACCGGAAACCCGGAAACGGATGCCCAATGGATCCGCAAGGTTGATCTGAAAGACAAAGTAACTGGTCGCGAACTTTCGATGCCGGTCATGTGCCAGCACTGCGAAAACCCGCCCTGTGTGGATGTATGCCCGACGGGCGCATCGTTCAAACGGGCCGACGGCATTGTGCTGGTTGATAAGCACACCTGCATCGGTTGCCGCTATTGCATGATGGCCTGCCCGTTCAAGGCGCGCTCTTTCGTGCATGAACCGCTTACKGATCAGAAATCCTAYGCSCCKCGCGGCAAGGGYACCGTCGAAAGCTGCACCCTGTGTGTGCATCGCATCGACGTAGGCGGCAAACCAGCCTGTGTAGAGGCCTGCGACGCCACCGGAAACGGTGCGATGATGTTTGGCGACCTGAACGACCCCGACAGCGAAATCGCCAAAGCATTGAAATCCTACCCCTCAACCGTGCTGCGCGCTGACCTGCGGGTCAATCCGGGCGTCCATTATAGCAATTTTTAAAGGGGGCGGTCAGCATGGAAAAAACAGTGTATCGCGAAGTTAAGCCAACCCTCGCYATCTGGGCCATGGCCATCATCGCTGGYGCATTTGTCGCCGCTGCCGGGCTGWCGGTCCTGTATATTGAACATTACGGCCATATTGTCACCGGCATGAACAATCAGATCGTCTGGGGCCTGCCCCATGTGTTCGCGATTTTCCTGATYGTTGCSGCRTCCGGCGCGCTGAACGTGGCGTCCATCGCGTCAGTGTTTGGTAAGATCGAAAACAAGCCTATGGCGCGTTATTCCGGCCTGTTATCACTGGCCTTATTGGCCGGGGGCCTGGCGGTTCTGGTATTGGATCTGGGGCGGCCAGATCGGTTGATCGTGGCCATGACCAAGTACAATTTTCGCTCCATTTTTGCCTGGAATATCTATCTTTACACCGGCTTCTTTGTTATCGTCGGCGCGTATCTTTTCGTTCAGATGGCCCGAAATATTTCACCCAAAACCGTTAAAGTCRTCGGCACMGCCGCCTTTATCTGGCGTCTGGCACTAACCACCGGCACCGGTTCCATCTTTGGCTGGCTGGTCGCACGCCCCGGCTATGACGCAGCCATAATGGCACCGCTGTTCATCGTCATGTCATTTTCATTTGGTCTGGCATTTTTCATTGTTGTTCTTGCCAGCACCTTCCCCCTGACCGGCCGGTTTCTGGGTGATAATCTGGTCAAACGATTGGGTCGTTTGCTGGGGGTTTTTGCCGCCGCCGTGTTGTATTTCACCGCCGTGCGCCACCTGACGAACCTGTATGCCGCCGARCATGGYGATTTTGAGCGTTTCATCCTGATGGGTGACAGCATGTTCACGCCGCTATTCTGGATCGTTCAGGTTCTTATTGGTGGYATCATCCCAATTGCRATGCTGCTGCGCCCYGCWGAAAAGACCANCAAAANGNCAGGTGATGTTCGCCGCCGTKTTRATYATTCTGGGYGGGTTCGCGCAACTATATGGTATCATCATTGGYGGTCAGGCATTCCCGCAGGATATCTTCCCCGGTTATGAGGTCAGCAGCAGTTTCTTTGATGGTGCTGTGACCAGCTATACCCCTTCGGCACTGGAATGGATCCTTGGGCTTGGCGGCGTCGCTCTGGCGGTGCTGATYGCBGGGGTCGGCGTRGTTGCATTGCGCATTCTGCCAATGACGCTTTGTGATGAAAATATTGACCCAACCCAGCCGGAATTCTAAGCCCGCTGGAAATACCWSRCRGCAATGGTAGGATGYTCGTATGTCTCGTTTCCTRATCGCAGCCGCGCATAAATCATCCGGTAAAACGGTAGTTTCCACGGGCCTTGCAGCGGCGTTTGATGCCCGTGGCGCAACGGTGCAATGCTTCAAAAAAGGCCCGGATTATATTGACCCTATGTGGCTAAATGCTGCCAGCCATCGCCCCTGCTATAATCTTGATTTCAACACGATGACACCGGATGAAATGGCGGTGTTGCTCTGCACTAAATCTGAGGATGCAGACCTGACAATGATTGAGGCCAACAAAGGCCTGTTTGACGGAGTTAATATAGATGGCTCAGATTCAAACGCCGAGCTTGCAAAAATCCTGAAAACACCGGTTATTCTGGTTATCGACACCACCGGAACCACCCGCGGGATCGCGCCGCTTTTGCTTGGCTATCAGGCCTTTGATAAAGACATTCAAATCGCTGGAGTGATCCTGAACAAAGTCGGTGGCTCTCGCCATGAAAGTAAACTGCGTGCAGCGGTTGAAACCTATACTGACATTCCCGTTCTGGGCGCCGTCGGGAATAACCCGGCACTGGATATCGGTGAAAGGCACCTGGGCCTGACCACCCCGGCGGAAACCGGGCAACTGGACGCAATGATCCGTGGGTTCGGCGAAATTGTCGGTGCATCGGTTGAGCTGGACAGTATACAAAGCGTCGCGTCACGGGCCCGCAGCCTTAACCCGCCACTTGTTCCCTCACCCATGGCTATCCATTCAGGTCTCAGGATCGGTATAGCTCAGGACGCCAGCTTTGGTTTCTACTACCCCGACGACYTGCARGCGTTTGAAGCCCTGGGCGCCACGCTGGYCCCCTTTGRCACGATGGCAGCCCCAAAACTACCTGACATTGACGGATTGTTTATCGGCGGCGGTTTTCCCGAAATGCAGATGGCGGCGCTGGCGAAAAACGCGCCGCTTATGGCGGATATAAAACAAGCAATCGAAGCAGGCCTGCCCACCTATGCAGAATGCGGCGGGCTGATGTATCTCTGTCGCTCATTGAAATGGGGCGATGATAAATACCCGATGTGCAATGTGGTGCCCGGTGACGCGGTAATGTGCGAACACCCACAGGGCCGTGGCTATACCGTATTTCAGACTTTGCCGGAACACCCGTGGGAACGGCAAATCGAACAATTGCCGGCCCATGAGTTCCACTACGCCCGGATCGATAATCTACCCAAACATTCTGTCTTTGCGCGCCAGATATTACGCGGTCATGGAACCGACGGGCAGAACGACGGCATCGTCATTCACAATCTGCTGGCCGGATTTTGCCATATGCGAAATACGTCGCAAAATCCGTGGGTCAGCCAGTTTCTGGATTTTGTGAAAAAGAACCGCCTACCCTGAAACGAAAAACCCCACATCAWGTGCGGGGTTCTTAMRGTTTTGTTAAAGCAGTGCTTTATCAGCTGCTTTTAATCTCAAACAGATAGATGTCGCCTTCGGTGGACGATGCAATCAGCTCATTGCCCGTCTGGCGGCAAAATGCTGCGAAATCTGCAACTGAACCAGGGTCAGTTGAACGGACTTTCAAAATCTCGCCGGAAGGTACCGATTTCAGCATCTTCTTGGCTTTCAGGATAGGCAAAGGGCAGTTCAACCCTTCGGCGTTCAGTAGATGTTCAGCCATTTTTACTCTCTTCTTGGTTAAACGTAGGTTCTGTTATCAGCTCAGATAAAAAGGTTTATGTCGGAATTTGCCGCAACTTCCATATAGGTAGCSGCACCCCCCAGTTCGAYRCCTTCGATCATGTCGTCAGGCGAATATTCGAACAGGTCCAGCGTCATCTGGCAGGCGATCATGCGAACATCGCTGTCAATGGACGCCTCACGCAGGTCTTCGATTGATGCGACACCCTTTTTCTTCATCAGGTTCTTCATCATTGTGGTCGCGGCCCGGTCAACACCGGGGATCATTGAAACCATGTTCGGCATACCCATGTGCATTCCCATCATCGGCATCTTCATCGCGGGGTTCCCAAGTGAGCTGAGTTTCATATCCAGCTTTTTCAGTAACAGCGGCAGGCCATAGAAGGTAAAGAACATCGTAACTTTGATGTCCATTGCCGCAGCAGTCGTCCCCAGAATGAAAGGTGGATAAGCCCAATCGAGCGAACCCTTCGTGACTATGATGGACATGCTTTTGGCATTATCCATAGCGCCCGGTGTGACTTCATCCAGCATATTCGCATCCCCTAGTTTTCAACTRTTATTTGAATATTTGAATACTTNGGGKCSAAAAGTCAAGCTCAGCAAGCCAAAACATACAATCACGATGATGGCACAATTAGAAGATATAGGCAGATATTCCTGCTTTGCCGTTAATTAACAAACCTTTATCCTTGGATGCCCCAGATTGCCCGCGCCGCTTCCTGTRCTTTGGRTAAATAAAGAATTTTYACTCGCTGCCAGGCATCGCCGCGATAGTACATTGCGCCTATTATTTTCCTGTAGCCCGCAGAACCACCAGAACAGTGCGGATTGCAATTTTCAGGTCATAACTGAATGACAGATTTTGGGCATAGGCTTCATCATAAACCACCCGGTCTCTAAATTTGCCTGAATTTCGCGATTCTACTTGCCACAAACCTGAAATACCTGGGCGCAGTTGATAANTAAGCGCGGTTTATCTTGTCCCCGTCATAAAGCGTCTTTTGGCTCGGTGTAAAAGGTCGTGGGCCCACCAGACTCATRTCCCCAATCAGCACGTTCCACAGCTGGGGTAGCTCATCAATACTGGTTTTGCGCAAAAAATCCCCAAAGACAGTGATCCGCGGATCATCCTGCAGCTTCTGGTTAATTTGCCATTCCCGCGCTAGTTTTGGATCGGATTTGATGAACGCGGCCAGAGACTTATCGGCATCGGCGGCCATGGTACGGATTTTCCAGCACTTGAATTCCTGTCCACCTTTTCCGATTCTGGGTTGGCTGTAAAATCCAGCGCCCCCGCCCAGATACATGATCAGCCAGGATSCCAGAATTACCGGCATTGCAATCGGCAAAATCAGGATAACAATCGCAATGTCCACAMSCCGTTTTATGACRGTTCGGTACAGGGGCAACCGCTGTCCTGCGGGGGYGCTGAYACCGGGAATTTCGTCGATATAGGTGTAACTCATTTGATGTGCTTTCGTTAACTTTTCACCAGTACGGCCAACATGACCTACCCAATTCTGATGAGGYCAAAATGGCGAATTCCTGGTTAATTTCTCCTTAAAAAATTGACGCAAATTTCAGAATTATTTTCTGAAAACCCRGYAAAATGTAAAAAATTGCAAATACTAACCCTTTAATCACCTGGATCGGCTAACCTGACGTTATAGCTCGTGGGGAGCTTGGGGATTTGCCTGAATATCGTGGCAAATGTGGTGTGGGGAAATTGCATGCCAAGTGTTGATTCGGCATACGCCGATTCGTCTTTTTGGAGGCGTYCGTTTCGTYTTTCGGGGMTGGTWTTGCTKGCCATCGCTTTGGCCGGACATTCAGGAACGGCCGCAACGAACCGGGCAGTAATAATTCAAAATGACAGCGGCGGCGCCGTAATTGAGCGGTTAGAAATCATCCAACAATATCGCGCCAGTAATACGCGTGTTGAAATTCGGGGGGGTTATTGCCTGTCTTCCTGCACGATGTTTCTGGGCCTGCCCAATATCTGCATAACGCCGGATACAGTGTTCGGATTCCATGGACCCAGTTCGCGTATTTACGGAATYGCACTTAGCCCTGCATCCTTCAATCGCTGGTCACAAATTATGGCAGACCAATATCCCGAACCCCTGAAAGCCTGGTTCTTGCGCAAAGGCCGCCATCGCATTGTGGGTTTCCTCAAGTTTAGCGGGGCAGAACTGATCAACATGGGAATTCAACAATGTACCGAAAATCTTAGGAAGGGCTGACAGCAAACGGATCATTCAGATCAAACAAATCCGCACCGCCGTTAATGATTTGTTGCGACACCCAAATGAGCGAATCCTGTTGGTTAATATCGCTGGAAAACTGCGCAAGTAATTGCAGAGCCAGTGCCACCTGCTGCGTGGTTTTTTCGCCTGCACCACGGGATACTTCGAACAGAACTGCCGCAATTGCCCCAAGCTGAGAATTAAACTCAGGCTCAGAAAGGCCCAGTTTTTGAATTCGATTTACCGTTGTGCGAACAGCGTTAGCGCAATTGCCCTGACCGCAAGTTTGCTGCAACTGATTTCCATCAAACAAAGCAACCTGCGCCACTACCGGTTGCACAAGAAACACGCCAAACAAGACAGCCTGAAACCACTGAAAGGGCTTAAACATTCGCAACACCTGATAACCGTGACAATTATCGTCACGCCGCCTTATCACCTGATAATGCTTAATGTTATCTTAATGATCTTTCGCATTTTATTGGTTCTGAAAGCAGGACGTCTTTTGGGTGGGCGATCCTTGAACAACTATGCGAATACACATGCCTTCAACACTAATGATGGGTTTTGCAGCCCTTTCTGTAATTTTTCTCGTAGCCGAATTGCRGGTGTTTGCAAGGGATCAACACTCGTTGGCTCTCGGGCAAACAAAATGGAATGCTACCATCCCCCGTGGCTACATCTCATTGCAGGCCACACATGGATTGCTGATGTCTTGCGATCGGTCATTATCAGTTCCAGTCGCCTATTTACGTCCCATAAATGAAACGTTGGTGATCGCTGAAACTTGCCTGAAGATCGCCCGGGCGACATTTTCAAAAAATCCGACCCACGGGTTTGCTTATTTCATCGCTGCACTGGCAGAACACCACCGCAACAATCAACAAATCCGGAATATATACCTGCAAAAATCCGTCAACTATACGCCCTTTGAGSGCTGGTTAGCCGAGCGACGGTTCGTCCTAGCAATGAACTCTCGATACGAAGAAACAGCGCCTGAGTACATCGCAATCAGCCAGGACGTCGCAACCCTGTTAACCACCCAATCGGGTGCCGAGCTGTTGGCAATCTACTACACCCTGCGCCCCGAAAGCCGTGACTTGATCACCGCCGTCAACGACGTTGCCAGTTCAGCRAACCAAACCCGCCTGTCCAACCTATTGATCAGAAAGCGGGCCGGGAAATGACTACTGCAAACGTGATATTCGACCACCCCCCGGAGGAGGCCATCAATGTAACCGACTCCACCCAAAGCTTTGCCCTGACGCGGCCTGTTACCAGAGTGTGGCCGCGAAGACTGAACACTTTCGTGATCGCCGCAATAGTAATTASWRMRSYMMWYCCRSYSKYCWKSRWWYACCMKMKMRMMWSRKTRKWYTGKKYMRMWKYKAWTKSCRWKMWSGSRRMYAYSATSAMCSYRWYCYRRYSMKCMWWTCCRKGCWTSMATWYCSWYKYKAAATATTTGTTTTTGCTCGGCTTCACCTTTTTGGGCTGGGCGATATTTCAGGCCCTGCCACTGCCGGGATTTCGCGGCGGAATATCCGTAAATCTACCCACGGGGCCGGTAATATTTCGTCACCTTAGCATAGCCCCGGGGGCCACCTTTCTGGCCAGCATCAGACTTGCCAGCTATCTGATTTTCTTCTGGCTCGCCCTACAAATGTCGCGCCACCCAGCCCGGGCAAAACGCGTCGGTTACTACATTTTCTACGGTGTCGTGGCTTATGCAGTTTTGGCGGTTATCACTTTGTATTTACTAAATGATATCAATTTTTTGCCTGAAAAATCCGCATTTCGCGGCATGGCTACCGGTACATTCGTGAACAAAAATTCATTTGCGACATTCCTTGGAATGGGGTTGGTGTTGGGCTTGGCATTAATTCTGAACGAACCCGCGCCAACCCACTTGCGAAAACCGAAACTRATACGAAAAATACCATTTATTTGCCTCGCAATCATCCTGATCGCCCTGGTATTAACCCAGTCGCGCATGGGCATTGGCGCAAGCCTGATCGCCGCCGGTTATATTCTTCACCGCACCAGAATATCCACAAGGTTATTGCCCGTATTACTAATATTCACCGTGCCTATCGCAGTAGCACTGCTTGCAGTCGGCCTGAACATCCCATTCTTCGACTTATCCCGCTCTGGTGAAACCCGAATTGCACTCTACCAACAGGTTGTTCGACTCATTGCGAGCCGTCCCATAACCGGCTTTGGAATTGACAGTTTTCCGCTGGCATTTGAACTGTTTCATGCGCCAGGAGTCACGGCCGAATTTGTCTGGGACAAGGCCCATTCGACTTACCTGACACTCTGGTCAGAAAGCGGCATTATCTTTGGCTCCATCCCGATAATTGCAGGAATTATCGCGACCAGACAGTTAGGGCGCAGATCTAGAATGCACCGCCCCGGGCAATCTCTGGCGCTGGCGGGTCTTGGAGCGATCCTGCTGGTCGCCATGCATTCGCTTGTTGATTTCAGTCTCGAAATTCAGGCGAACACGTTTTTGTTTCTTGCCATCATCGCCTTGGGGCTGGGGCCAGTACAYTCACCGAAAGGAAAACCCTAGTGGATATCAACGCAATACAATCGGTGAATGAATTCGAAATCCGTGGCGTTATTGCGCTGCTGCGCCGACAAGTTCGCACGATAATCTACACCACAATTATATTGTTCGGACTGGCAGGTATATTTCTGATTGCGGCAACTGAAACCTATACCGCTACCGCGCTTATTTTGGTGGATCCGGATAAGAAGAATATTCTCGATCCGCGCGCGTCCTATCCGTCGTCTTCGGGGCGCGAAAATGCGCGCGTGGATAGTGAGGTAGAAATTCTGCGCTCAGACGCCGTTGCGCTGGCGGTTATCAATACCGAAGGGCTAATTGGTGATCCCGAATTCGGAGTGCGGTCGTCAGTGTCAGATAAGCTCGCCCGCGCAGTGGGCATCGCCTATGCGTCGCCGACCAATCWGGCGCAGACTATATCAAAAACGCTGGAGCGATTCAAAGACGCTCTCACAATTCGCCGACGCGGGTTAACCTACTTAATTTCGGTATCAGCGACATCAAGTTCACCCGAAAAAGCTGCCCTTCTCGCCAATGAGTTGTCCGAAGCATATATTGAACAGCAGGTACAGGCCAAGRTTTCTATAGCGCTGGCGGCACGGGATGTATTGCAGGATCAGATAGAGAATTCCCGCCAGACACTGGCGTCATTTGAGCGGGCAYTGGACGAATTCGTWTACGACAATCTCGACCTGATCGTAGACGGAGATACGCAAGGCACACTTGCAAAACTTCGTGCAGAACTGCAAGTCGCGGAACTTAACTTTCGCAAACAACAACAAAAACAAAACACTGCCCGGCAATTTTTCCAGCAGGAAGACTGGCTCTCGCTCAGCAATTCTCTTGGGGATGAAACACTTGCTAAGTTAGGTCTKAAAAGACAGTCTGTTTTGTCAAAAATTGCGACTGAGGAAACCGGGCYACAGTCCTTCAAACTACATCAGGAGTTGGCAAATCTGGACGTAAAGCTATTTTCAGTATCGTCGCTAAAGTTGCAGGTTATATCTACACAGGTTCAAAAATTAGATCAAACAATCAACGGGTTACAGGGCAATATTCGCCAAGAGGTWYTGGGCGGAAATCTTTCCCCGGAAATGCTGGCCGGAATTTATGCGGTGCAGCAGGAAACAAATATCGCCCAGGCTCAGTATCAAAACCTTGTCTCGCGCATGCACGATCTGGAAACCCAGGCGCGCATTCAAATCGCCGACAGCCGCATCGTTTCGCCAGCCCTGTGGCCGGTTTCCGCAACTTTCCCAAACAAAAATCTGGTTCTGCTGGTCGCTCTCGCTGCGTCCATGGGCCTTGGGGTTAGCCTGGCTTTTCTGAACGAATACTACATCGGGGGCGTCACATCCCCCACGCATTTAGGCGAATTATTGCAAGCGCCAAACGCGACCGCCATTCCACTTATTTTAGGGCAGAACACCGGGCGTCTTAGCGTTGCCGACAACATTATAGATGCCCCGCTTTCGGTTTATTCGGAAGCAGTACGAAAACTRCGCGCRACGATTGATCAGGATTTYCGCGCCCTGATAGACCCCCTGAACCCCGGAAAACCCGCGCAAGGGAAAACCATTCTGGTGACATCTGCCCTGCCGGATGAAGGCAAAACAACGACGGCTCTTTCGCTGGCGCGCACCTATGCACAGTCGGGGCGAAAAACCCTGTTGATTGACGCCGACCTGCGCAAACCATCATTGCATAACCATCTCGGCTTTGAGCCCCAGCAGGGCTTTTTGGATTACCTGCAACACCCAGACCAAACAGATTTATCCGGGTCATTCTATGCCCGCGACCCGGCAAGCCATCTTGCTTTAATTTTGGGTTCAACGCGCAGCGAATTTCCAACTGATCAACTGCTCAGTTCATCCACATTTGAAGCGTTACTGACTCAAGCAAGAGATGTCTACGACATCGTTATCGTCGACTCTCCACCATTGCTGCCAGTGGTTGACGCCCGCTATATCGCCCATTACGCGGACGCTGTTGTGATGGTGGTAAAGTGGGCGGCCACGAACCAAATAGATTTAAAGGCGGCCACGGTGCCCCTACGTGCCGCAATGAAACCTGGGGCAGCATTCCATCCCGTACTGGGACAGGTTCGTGGGCAAAAATCTAATTCTGACTATAGCAATTACAACAACGCCTACTCCGCAGCGATCTGARCAGGCAGGGCTTCTTTGCGCAAAAGCAGGTTTTGATACTGTGTCAGGACATCATCCCATTGAAAGTCCTTCGCATGGCGCACCCGCGCCGCCGATTTGGCGGCCTGCAACGCGATATCGTCCAGCGCCAGTTTMTGRATCTGGTCGCRRCATTCCTGCACRGAGCTAAAGAACATCTGCCCGGCACCTGCCGTCCAGCGGTTGAATAYATTGTCATGGGCAATCACCGCACTGCCAGCCCCCAGRGCTTCCACCARTGATGGGTTCGTGCCCCCCACCTGATGTCCGTGGAAATACGCACGCGCATGGAAACGCARCGATTTTACGCGGCGGTCCTCATAGATTCCACCGGGGAATTGAACCCTTCCACGCCCGGCGTCTCTGACTTTGCGATGATACGCATTGTCCGGGTCCAGCCGACCCAGCACCAACAGGTCCATATTCGTCCCAGCCTCTAGAAATGCTTCGATGATTTCGATGATCGAATTCTCTGGCTCAATGCGCGCGACGGATATGAAATACTGCCCCTCGCGCAACCCCAAATCGCGCACCGGACCCACACTTGCCTTACACACAACGTCAGACCCATAGGGGATCACGACCGGCCTTCTAAGCGTCCGTTTGGTAACGTGGCGACCAATTTCCGGGTGGTCCGCGATCGGCGTGTCACATAGGTTTGCGCCAATAATTTCATTCATAAACAACCACAGCTTTGCGGGCGTAGACCACTTGGCCCGCTTCCATTCAATTCCGTCCATGTTCATGTAAACTTTRCGCCGCTTCAGCTTTTGCAACACGTTGAATATTGCCGTGTTATAGCCCAACACCAAATCTACGCCCGGTCGTTTCAGCACGTCACGAACACAGGCCAGATCAAACTCCATAGTTCCTGCAACGCCGCCACGTTTGGTGCCGAAATGCACCCGGTGAATACCGTTCCAGTAATCCTCTCGCCCCGCCAGATCAACGGGTCCGTCGGTCTGGCAATATACCGTCACACTAAATCCTTGCCCTACCAGAAACAGTGCCAGTTTTTCTGCGAAAGTCTCAAACCCGCCATGGGCCGCAGGTATCCCGCGCGTTCCCAGAATGTTCAGGTGTGTTCTGTCAATCACGTCAGTCTCCCAACTTTTCTATAAGTTGCATCGACGCCGCCACCCAATCGGAGCCTTCAACAATTTGATACCCTTTTTGTAAAATTAAACCGTTTAACAATGCGTTAACTGGGTTTCGTTAAAGTTGTGTTTACCAWTTGGATCGACAAGGCAGACAAGTTTTGAAAAATTTTCCAATATTCATGACAGGCGAAGCATGGGCCTGACTGCACGGGCGAACCGGGCCTTGATCATCAAACTCATCGCTGCAGCGATTACCTATGGGTTTTCAGTTTTGCTGGCCCGAACAATGCCAACACCAGAGTTTGGCAAGGTGGTATTGTTCCTGAACGCAGCTTTGATCCTGTCCGTCATCGGTGCGCGAGGTCAGCAAATCGCCGCCCTGCGATTCTTACCACCCCTGGTTCAAGTTCTCGACAAAGACAGCCAAATTACTTTCCRRCACCACCTCTATTGCAACGCGGCCCCGACCACATTGGCAATCTTCGCAATAGCYCTGGGCGGGGCTGTAATTACCCTGCAATCCGGCGGGYTACTGGAATACTCGTTAGTTCAGCTTGTCCTWGGCCTGCTACTGATCCCACTTGTCGGTTGGGTTGACCTGCAGTCCCACATTGCGCGCGGATATCAYCTGATACWGCTGTCKYTKATYCCCAARGAAATCCTGTGGCGCGGGGYAACTGCAATCTTGGTTCTGGYGTTATTCCTGTCCGGTGGCATGACCCTGATCAGTGCGACACCGGTATTGCTGGCTCTGACCCTAACCCTTTTTCTGRTCGGKCTGGKGCAACGCCTGTGGTTGRCCCAAAGAACTGTCYKRTCAATCAATGAACYCACTAAAATTCGAGATATYCCAGAGGAATGGCGTTCCAGYACCAACCCGTTTTGGGTCACCTCTGTTTCCAACATWTTCCTSGCCAACGCCGAYGTWGTGATGGTCGGCATATTCRCCGGYCCRACRRCWGCMGGATAYTATTTCGCRGCCAATCGYCTGGCGATGCTACTGGCCTTCCCGCTAACCAGTTATAACGTCGTGCTTGGCCCGATGCTGGCAGAGGCATGGCACMGYTCCACMCCTCARARYGCCGAAGGTCTGATCCATAACGCAACCCTGAAAACAACCTTACCTACAATCCTGCTGGGTTTGATTCTGGCCGGGCTTGCCCCACAGTTCCTGCAACTCTTTGGGCCGGATTTTATTACCGCCGCGACACCCCTGCGCATCCTGATCCTTGCGGGTATTTTAAACGCTGCCAGCGGCCCGGCAGATATAGCCCTGAACATGTGCGGCTTTCAGCGACCGGCGATGCTCGCCAGCGCGGCTTCACTGGCAATAAATGCAGTTGTCCTTTTCCTCGGTGCAGTCACTGCGGGTGCTACTGGTATCGCGCTCGCGGTGCTGTTCGGGACAGTGGTTCGCAAAGCGATATATTGGTGGCTGGCGCAAAGATACATGTCAATTCGTACAGATATATTCGCCACCCTGGGGCGAAACCCCAATTATATCACCGCACCCAAACAATGAATTCCCCATTCGCAACCTACCCATTTTCACCGAACCAAAGCGCTCGGGCTGACGCCAAAGTACCGGTAGAAATAACAGCCATCTTTAGCTTGTTCGCTCTCCGCTGGATCGCGGGAATTCTGGAAAACTTCGGCCTGCCAATGTTGTCCGAGCTCACTGCAATCCTGATGCTGGCGGGGCTAAGCATCCTGTTCCTGCATCGAATGCGGTTGGCACAGGATTCAGCCCTGTTTTTCATAGGTACACTTACATGGTTCGTCTCCGGCTCGCTTTCCCTCGCGGCCAACCCAGACGCTGACCCGAGATCAACAATGTCGCTGCTCACGCTGCTATTGCTTTACGGGTTATTTGCGAATGCCTGCACCACCTACCTGCGCACCCCGTGCTCCCTTAAACCGCTCTACCGCATCATGGCCGCCTTCGTCCTTATCGGCAGCACTCTTTCACTATTACAGGTGCTAACCAACTCAGGCTTCGTCGAAATTGGCCGCGATAACGTCCAGCGCGCCTTTGGCAGCGACGTTCATCCGGTATCCTTCGCCATCCAGATCGTGGCCGCGATGGTGGCACTGGAAGTTATCCGTATCAAACGCCAGCAACCGTCTAACCTGATACATCTGTTGCTGCTGGCCTGTGGTACAATCGCGCTCTACCTGACCCTCGCTCGCACTGCATGGGTGATGGGCCTGTTGATCGTCGCCATGGCACTGATCCTGCGCGGTTCTCCATTGCGCCGCGTCCTGATCAGCGCCTTCATTGCCGTCGCTGGCCTGATCTTCCTGACCGCATCAGCCCGGTTTTCCGACCTTGCCAGCCTGCCAACATTCTTTGCCAACTTTTCCACACAAGACGCAGTGTTCGACTGGCGCTTTGTTGATAATTCCGTGTCGTGGCGAATTGTAAACTGGAGCATCGGTTTCACCCAGGCATTGGAACACCCCCTGCTCGGTTTCGGTCCCGGCCAATCCGCACAATCCAGCTATTTCAGTCTGGAAATGCACAACATTTTTCTGGAAGTTTTCTTTGAAGGCGGCATCATTGGTCTGGGCGCATTGCTGATCACCCTTGCAGGCCTAATTCGAATGCACCGCCGCCTGCCACACACTACCCCGCAGGATCGCAACGCCCGCATCCTGACCAACGCGTTCGGTTTTGCGCTGTTGCTTGCCGTCACCTTTTCGACCAGCTTTGTCGATCAGCTCATGTCGTTCCTGCTCTACATTCTGCTGATCACTGCTGCTGCCAT
>NVTR01000067.1 GCA_002732955.1 Marinosulfonomonas sp. | reverse complement strand
CTGGCGTTTATGCGCCAGTCGGCAATGCTACGTCGTTTGGCGCTGGTGGCTGTCGGGCTGACGGTTGCGAAGGTGTATCTGATCGATATGTCGGGGTTGGACGGGTTGCTTCGCGTAGTCTCGTTCTTGGTATTTGGTCTAGTGCTGATCGCGATGGCCTGGGTCAATCGGATATTGCAGAAGAACGAGGCGAAGAATGGTATTCCAGGCGAAGCGTAACCGCTCCCACTTGTCCTTAGCCTAAGTCTGGGACATCGCCGTATTTGGCGCGCGATTGCACGACACCCATTTTCAAACCTCGACCAATGCGGTGGGCGAGGTTCGACCATGCTGCCGCCTGTTCTGGCGGTAGATTTTCCTTAAGTACTTCGTCGAACAAGTCCAGCCAAACGGCGAAATGCTCCGGCTCGACAGCTTCTCGTTCGCCGTGAACCTTTTGCGGATTACCGTTATAGGAACGCTCAAACAGGATCGCATTGCGCCAGAAGCTGGCGATTTTATCTTCATGTGTGCGCCAGGCTTTGGGATCAGTGCCAATGCGGGTATTGAACACTGGCCCCAGAACCGGGTGGCGGCGAATTTCGATATAAAACGCGCGCATCTGGTCGTCGATCTGCTCGGGCGTGATCGTAAAGCGCGGGGGCATGGCTGTCATTGGATTGGGGCCTGTGGTTATTCTGCTCATTAGATAAGTCTGCGTCGTAATCTTTTTAAGTGTGTGCATTGTCGCATCCGCTGGCCCCTAGACCATCCGCGATTGCCGCCCTATAAGTGCCGAAATGACACGCATATGCATCATCATTATTCGAATTATCACCCCGGCGCTCTGACATATTGGGCTGCCGGGACAAGGCGTATGGGACACCGCGCTGAACCGAACAACCATTCCCTTAGATATACCGAAAAAGGACGCCAAAAATGTGCGCCGAAAAGACCGAATACAAAGCCACGCTGAACCTGCCAAAAACCGATTTCCCCATGCGCGCGGGCCTGCCGAAACGTGAACCCGCATGGCTGGAAAAATGGGCAAATATCGGCGTTTATGACCGTCTGAGGGAAAAGACAGGCCGCAAGCCGTTCATCCTGCACGATGGCCCCCCCTATGCGAACGGCAACCTGCATATTGGCCATGCGCTGAACAAGATCCTCAAGGATATGGTGGTGCGCAGCCAGCAGATGATGGGGCGCGATGCGCGCTATGTGCCGGGCTGGGATTGTCACGGCTTGCCGATTGAGTGGAAAATCGAAGAGCAATACCGCCAGCGCGGCAAGAACAAGGACGACGTGCCGATAAATGAGCTGCGCGGCGAGTGTCGCAAATTTGCCGAGGGCTGGGTGGACATCCAGCGCGACGAATTCAAGCGCCTCGGGGTTCAGGGCAAATGGGACGACCCGTACCTGACGATGAATTTTGAATCAGAGGCGGTGATCGCCGAGGAATTCATGAAATTCGTGATGAACGGCTCGCTTTATCGAGGCTCAAAGCCGGTGATGTGGTCGCCGGTGGAAAAGACAGCCCTTGCCGAGGCCGAGATCGAGTATCACGATCATACCAGCCATACGATTTGGGTGAAGTTTCCGGTTGTCATAGCTGCGGTTGGCGGGACTCTGGCTTCGCCGGGGGAATCGGACCTATTAGGTGCAAGCGTTGTGATCTGGACGACGACGCCGTGGACGATCCCGTCCAACAAGGCGGTCGCKTATAATCCCAAGATTGCATATGGTCTTTACCGGGTAGAAGAGACTGAGGAGGAAAGCTGGACCGCGTCCGGTGATTTGCTGATATTTGCCCATGCTCTTGCCGAGGATGCATTAGGCAAATCGAGAGTGACCAGATTTACCCGCGTCCGAGATGTTTCCGAGCATGAATTGTCAGTTCTGGAATGCAAACACCCCCTCGCCGATCTAGACCCGTTCTGGGATTATGCGGAAAACGTTCCGATGATCGACGGTGACCACGTCACCGACGACGCAGGCACCGGTTTTGTCCACACGGCCCCCAGCCACGGCGCGGACGATTACGAGGCGTTTGTCAAACGCGGCTGGACCGACCGGATGACCCATAACGTCAATGAGGACTCCGCGTTTGAGGAGTTTGTGCCGTTCTTTGCCGGGCTTGAAGTGTTCAACAGCAAAGGYAAGGAAGGCAAGGCCAAYACSGCYGTGATYKCCAAGYTGGTTGAGGCSAACGCCCTGATCGCACGGGGCCGGGTCAAGCACAGCTATCCCCATTCGTGGCGCTCCAAGGCGCCGGTGATCTTTCGCAATACGCCGCAGTGGTTTGTGGCGATTGATAAAGACCTGAAYGACGRYATGRACRMSCACGGCAMSACKATYCGCCAGCGGGCTTTGACCGARATTGACAACGTRSAMTGGACGCCCAAATCCGGGCGCAACCGGCTGTATTCAATGATCGAAAACCGCCCGGATTGGGTGATGTCGCGTCAGCGCGCGTGGGGTGTGCCCTTGTCGTGTTTCATCAAGCATCTGGGCGACGGAACGGTCGAAATTCTGCGCGACGAGGCCGTGAACGCCCGTATTGCGGCGGCTTTCCGGGCCGAGGGAGCAGACGCGTGGTTTGCTGATGGCGCGCGCGAGCGCTTTCTTGAAGGTGTTGAAAACCCGCAAGACTGGGAACTTGTCAGCGACATTCTGGATGTGTGGTTTGACAGTGGCTCCACCCATGCGTTCGTGATCCGTGACCGGGCCGATGGCTCACCCGACGGGGTTGCCGACCTGTATCTGGAGGGCACCGATCAGCATCGCGGCTGGTTCCATTCAAGCCTGCTGCAATCGGTCGCCACCAAAGGGCGCGCGCCCTACAAGGGCGTTCTGACCCATGGGTTCACGCTGGATGCCAAGGGGATCAAGATGTCGAAATCCATCGGCAACACCATTGTTCCGGCCAAGATCGTGCAACAGTACGGTGCGGATATTTTGCGCCTCTGGGTGGCGCAGACCGACTACACCGCCGATCAACGGATCGGTGACGAAATCCTGAAAGGCACCGCTGACAGCTACCGCCGCCTGCGCAAYACCATGCGRTTCCTGCTGGGTAATCTGAACGAWTTCAGCGACGCGGACCGGGTTGAAACAGGTGATATGCCAGAACTGGAACGCTGGGTGCTGCACCGTTTGGCTGAGCTGGATCATACCGTGCGCACAGGTTACGCCGCCTACGATTTTCAGGGCGTGTTTCAGGCGATTTTCACCTTTGCAACGGTGGACCTGTCGGCGTTCTATTTCGATATCCGCAAGGACGTTCTGTATTGTGACGGTGACACGGCTGAGCGCCGGGCGGCGCGCACGGTGCTGGATATTCTCTTTCACCGGCTGACCAAATGGCTGGCCCCGATCCTTGTGTTCACCATGGAAGAAATCTGGCTGGARCGGTTTCCGGGSGACGAAAGCTCGGTGCATTTGCTGGATTTCGCCGATACCCCCGCCGATTGGCTGAATGAGGGTCTGGCGGTGAAATGGGCCGGTCTKCGRCARGTKCGCMGGGTCGTAACTTCGGCGCTGGAGATCCAGCGTCAGGACAAAGTGATTGGCGCGTCGCTGGAAGCCGCACCAGTGGTGCATGTGCTTGACCGCGACGTTTTAACAGCGCTGAAGACGGTGGATTTTGCTGACATTTGCATCACGTCGAACGTGGTTCTGACAGGCGATCCCAGCCCGGATGAGGCGTTCCGCATGCCAGAGATTGACGGCGTCGGCGTGGTGTTTGAAATGGCGGACGGCGAAAAATGTCAGCGGTGTTGGAAGATTTTGCCTGATGTGGGGACCCATGGGCATGAGGGCGTTTGCAAGCGGTGCGATGATGCTTTGGGTTAGGGGCATCTGATGCCGGTTGTTCTGGTTGAAAGCCCCTTTGGCCAACTTGCTTTGCATGAGGTCGATGGGGCGATCACCAGGCTGGTCTGGAGCGGGGATGCGCAGGGTGAAGRDACWRATYTRYTGCRWGAGGCRYGCRTTCWGYTAGAGGCRTATTTYGACAARCGGTTGCAGGTTTTCGATCTGCCACTCCGCGTCGCCGGAACYGATTTCCAGCGCGATGTTTGTGACGTGATGTCGGCTATTCCGCATGGCGAAACAAAGACATACGGGCAAATAGCGGACCAGTTGGGCGCGTCGGCGCAGGCTGTGGGCAATGCATGTGGCGGCAATCCAATCCCGATCATCATTCCGTGCCACCGGGTTCTCGGTGCCGACAGTCTGGGCGGGTTTTCCGGTGCGGGCGGTGTGGAAACCAAAGTGGCATTGTTGCGCCATGAAGGTGCCGCGGGGCTGTTGATTTGAGTAGTACAGTTTTTCTGGCGGTGCTGATGGCCGCACTGCTGCACGCCAGCTGGAACGCGGTTGTGCGCACCGGGGCCAGCAAGATGACGTCGATGCTGATGGTCTCGGTTGGCGACGGGCTGATTGGGCTGGCAGTGGTGGCGACGCGGCCCTTGCCGGGGTTGGAAATCTGGCCGTGGCTGGTGGCTTCAGGTCTGATCCGCACAGGATATTTGTTATTTTTGACCTACGCCTATGAGCACGGCGATCTGAGCCGGGTGTATCCGATTGCGCGGGGTGCTGCGCCGATGATGGTGCTGGTGGTCGGGGCGTTTGTCCTGAGCGATGCGATCACGGCAATGCAACTGGCGGGGATACTTGCGCTTGGGGCCGGGATATTACTGATGGCACATGGGGTATTTGCCAATGGTGAGAGCCGCCGGCTAGTGCCGTTTGCGCTGGGATCGGCGATGGCGACGGCCGGGTATTCGCTGGTAGACGGGATCGGCGCGCGGCTGTCTGGTGATCCAATAGCGTTTGTCGGCTGGGCGCTGTTTCTAACGGCGGTATTTTTTACACCGGTGTCGCTTGGGCTGCGGGGAACGGTGATTTTACGCGCCAGCCCCAAGGCCTGGGGCATGGGGGCGATTGCGGCTGTTGCGTCTTATCTGGCTTATTCGATTGTGGTCTGGGCGATGACGCAAGCGCCGATTGCGCTGGTCACGGCATTGCGCGAGACGTCGATCCTGTTYGCGGTCCTGATTGGCTGGCTGTTCTTTGGCGAACGGATGGATCGTGGTAAAGGGCTGGCGGCAATGTTGATTGTGGGCGGGGTGGTTTTGACGCGGGTTTAGTTGCATCTAACTGAGCGCGCGATGCGCGCATTTTTACAAGCCCTTCGGGCGATTTGCCTGCGGCGCAAGTATTTATGAAAAGAAGAAGTTAGTTTTTCGTTGGGAAAATTTGCTGCGCCACACCTGCAAATACGATGTAAACCGAGGTCACGACCAACCCCCARAGYGCCCAGCTTTCCGGGTGGAAATCGACAAGTGCGGCCCAGCCGGCGAATATTGTCCAGGCGAGGGTCATCGGCAGGGACACCATGCGCCAGCGTTCGGTGCGTACCGGGTGGATGAATTTGAACGGGATGAACATCGCAGCCGTCAGCACCACAACGATGCCCAGTATAATCCAGAAATTGGGCGTCAGGGCGAACAGGACCAGCACCACCATGTTCCAGCAACCGGGGAAACCGGAAAACGAATTATCTTTAGTTTTCATGCGGGTATCGGCGAAATACATCGCGCTGCCAAAAGTGATCAACATGATGGCGATCCAGCCGGTCCAGCCCGGCAACAGGCCAGATTTGAATAACGCGTAAGCCGGGACAAACACATATGTCAGATAATCAATGATCAGGTCCAGCAATACCCCGTCAAACTGCGGCGCGTATCTCTTGACCTCAAAATGGCGCGCCAGTGGGCCGTCGATGCCGTCAACGGCAAAAGCAACCACCAGCCAGAGGAACATCAGGCTCCAGTCTTCTTCCACCGCAGCCAGCATCGCCAGCATCGCAAAGACCGCGCCAGTGGCAGTGAGCAGGTGTACAGAGAGGGCGCAGGCCTGTTTTGTCATTTTGGGTTCATGGCCTAATTCGGGGATTGGTGCAATGTCACAGCGCCCTTGGGTGGGTCTTTTCGTAGACTTCCATCAGGCGGGCGGTATCCACGGCGGTGTAGGTCTGTGTCGTGGAAAGCGAGGCGTGGCCAAGCAGTTCCTGAATGGCCCGCAAGTCACCCCCGGCAGACAGAAGATGTGTGGCGAAGGAATGGCGCATCGCGTGCGGTGTCGCGCTGGATGGCAGGCCAAGTTGCAGACGTGCGGTCTCCATCGCTTTGGCAATAATGCGAGGGTTCAGCGGGCCGCCCCTTGCACCGCGAAACAGGGCGTCATTTGGGGTGGCCGGGAAAGGGCATCGGGCAACGTATCGCGCGACGGCGTCAATGGCTGCGGGGACGACGGGGACGATGCGCTCTTTACCGCCTTTGCCAACAATGCGCAGGCTGTTTGGCAGAGGAGTATCGGCGTAAGTCAGGCTTAATGCTTCGGAAATCCGTAATCCGCAGCCGTATAACAATGTCAGTATTGCAACATCCCGTGCCCCTATCCAGTCCTCTTTGGTCTGTTCCTTGACCATATCGATCATTGCGCGGGCGGCGTCCTCTGCCAGAGGTCGCGGTAGTTTTCTACTGAATTTTGGGGCGCGGGCGGACAGAACGGCCGTTGCGTCAAAGCCTTCGCGCTCTGCCAGCCAGCGGAAAAACGTCTTTACGGCGGAAAGCGAGCGGGCAAGAGAGCGGGTGGAAACGCCGCGGTTTCGTTCATGGGCCATCCAGGCGCGCATGTCGGTGACCTTGATCTTTTTCAAAGCCCCAAGCCCGGTGCTTTCGCCAAAATGCCTGGTGATAAAGGCCAGAAATCCAAGGACATCGGTTTGGTAGGCAGTCAGGGTGTTTTGGGCAGCATTTTTCAGCGCTTTTTGATTGGCCAGCCAAGCGGCCAGTGCGTCCAAAGCGGCCGGAGAAATATGTGTTACGCCAGCCAGCGGCGCATCGCCCGTTCAAACACACCGGCGAAGAATTCAAGCAGGTCAGTGCCCTGGGTGGGTTTGAACTGATGGGGATCTTCCGAGCCGAGAACCAGCATCCCGGGTAGCCGTCCAGCACCCAGATCAAGTTTCAGACAAGCCTCGGAGCGGATCCAGTCAGCATTTTTGCCATAAATTTCGGCATCTTTTGGTTGAACCTGGCGCAGAGTTACCGTGCGCACCGGCGCATTTCGTCCACCAGAGATATAGCTGTCGACCAGCCCCTTTTTGGCAGTAACAAGCACATCATCAAGTTTGCGCAGGTTTTTGTCATCACTTTCCTGAACCGATTCCAGAACCAGACGTACGGTATCAACCCGCATGATGTCGGCGACTTCATTCAGTTCGGTCAGAAAAYTTGTAAAATCAGTGGGTTCCAACAGGCGCAGGGTTGCCCGATGGATAACATTTGTTCCGGCCAGGTTTTCGTAGGCTGCGGCGATCACGCTACGATGCGTGTCCTCCAGACGATCAAGTCGGGATTCCAGCCGGTCCAGTGCGATGCCGCGCAGATCGACGATATTATTCCCCAAAGAAGATTCTTTCGCCCCCACAAGGGCGCGCATCATGTCCGGGTCTTCCAGAACGAATTCCGGATCACTGATGATCTTATCGCGGATATTRTCGACTGAACTGGCGGAATTAGCCATACTTGCCCCTTTGGTACCTGCTGCCGGGTTTTCCCGGTCTTAGAGAATTTTCTGTCCTGTCTTTGCCCAATCCTTCATGAATCCGTCCAGTCCTTTGTCGGTTAAGACATGGTTTGCCATGGCTTTTATTACATTTGGTGGCGCAGTTGCCACATCTGCGCCGATCAGGGCAACATCTTTCATGTGGTTGGCTGAGCGGATTGAGGCAGCCAGAATCTGGGTTTCAAAGCCGTAATTGTCATAGATTGCACGCATATCGGCGATCAGTTCCAGGCCGTCTATGTTGATGTCGTCAAGTCGGCCAATGAACGGGGAAATAAAGGTGGCACCGGCTTTGGCTGCCAGCAGCGCCTGATTGGCAGAGAAACACAGGGTGACGTTGACCATGGTACCYTCAGCGCGCAGGTTTTTGCAGGTTTGCAGGCCAGCCCATGTCAGCGGTACTTTAACGGCTATGTTTTCGGCGATTTTAGCCAGCTTGCGGCCCTGTGCCAGCATCCCTTCGGCGTCCAGTGCTGTGACTTCGGCCGAGACCGGGCCCGATACGATGCCGCAGATTTCTTTGGTGACTTCCAGAATRTCGCGCCCGGATTTCAGGATCAGCGACGGGTTGGTGGTAACCCCGTCCGCCATGCCCAGATCGTTCAGTTCGGTAATTGCTTCTACGTCGGCGGTGTCGATAAAAAATTTCATTGTGAATGCCTCATTAACTTTGTTCTGTTTCAGGATTACTTTTATCGTAGGTATTGGCGGTCTGAAAGACCAAATGGGCGGAACACGCAGTTGAGTGCGGTAACTTTTTATCACGAAGGTGAACTGGTGGCGGTTCTGACGGCGCAGCCATTGGATCGGCTGTTGGATTACAAGGCACCTGTTGGTGGCTGTATGACGGGCGCGTTTGTCGAGGTGCCATTGGGGCCACGTAAGGTGTTGGGCGTGATCTGGGGGCCCGGTGCCGGCGACTTTGATATTGCCAAAGTGCGTTCGGTTATCCGTGTGCTGGATGTAGCCCCGATGCAAGACGGTATGCGCGAATTTCTGGGCCGGGTGGCGGATTATACGCTGACGCCTTTGAGCGCGATGCTGCGACTTGCGACCCGTTCACCGGGTCTGGGTGATCCGCCGTCGATGCGTAAAGTGTATCGGCTGGGGCGGGGCGCGCCGGACCGGGATACCGCTGCCCGGCGGCGGGTGTTGGAGGTATTGCAGGGCTATGGCGGGCTGTCGTTTACCCYGAAAGAATTGGCGGAATTGGCTGGGGTTTCGACATCTGTCGTTAAGGGGCTGGTTAAGCAAGGCGTTGTTTCTGAGGAAGAAAGCCCGCGAGACCTGCCCTATCCGGGGCTGGACCCGGATTTTGGCGGTGTGGAACTGACCRAGGATCAGGGGGTYGCAGCGGCGCAGTTGCGGGCGCGGGTGGCGTCAGGGGACTATGGCACSACRTTGYTGAAAGGCGTGACCGGGTCGGGCAAGACCGAGGTGTATCTGGAGGCCGTGGCGGAATGTTTGCGCAAAGGGCGTCAGGCATTGGTTTTGTTGCCTGAGATCGCGTTGACGGCTGAATTTCTCGCCCGGGTGGTGGAACGCTTTGGCGCCAGCCCCGCCGAGTGGCATTCAGGTGTGACGATGACCGAGCGGCGGCGCTGTTGGAAAATGGTCGGCGAGGGTGGTGCGCAACTGATTGTGGGCGCGCGTTCTGCGTTGTTCCTGCCGTTCCGCGATTTGGGATTGATCATTGTCGATGAGGAACATGACACGTCCTATAAACAAGAGGATGGGGTGATCTATTCGGCCCGCGATATGGCGGTGCTGCGGGCGTCAATTGACAGTGCGCAGGTGATTTTGGCCTCAGCGACCCCGTCGCTGGAAAGCTGGGCCAATGCAGAGGCCGGGAAATATGAACGGCTGGTACTGACATCACGGTATGGGGTGGCAGAACTGCCCAAGATGCGTGCGATTGATATGCGGGCGGAAAAGATACCGGGGAATCGCTGGATTTCCAATGTGTTGCGCCGTGAGGTTGACGCGCGAGTTTCTAACGGTGAGCAGGCGCTGATCTTCCTGAACCGCCGTGGTTATGCGCCGGTGACGATTTGCCGGGCCTGCGGACATCAGATCGGTTGTGACCATTGTGACGCGCGGATGGTYGAGCATCGGTTTTCCAAGCGTTTGGTGTGCCATCAATGTGGTGAAAGTAAACCGATGCCAGAGGTCTGCCCCAGTTGTGAGGTCGAGGGGCGGTTGGCCCCGGTTGGCCCCGGTGTTGAGCGGCTGGCGGAAGAAGTTGCAGAGCTGTTTCCTGACGCGCGGGTGGCTGTGCTGTCGTCGGATCTGTTTGGYTCGGCGCGCGAAYTGAAGGCGCAGATYGTGGCGATTGCGGAAGGRGCGGCGGACATYATCATYGGCACGCAACTGGTTGCAAAGGGTCACAACTTTCCGCTTTTRACGCTGGTCGGYGTGATYGATGCTGATCTGGGTTTRCARGGSTCGGACCTGCGGGCRGCYGAGMGGACRTTTCAGCTAATGCGTCAGGTTTCCGGGCGTGCAGGACGGGTTGAAAAGCAGGGGCTGGCGCTGTTGCAGACCTATCAGCCGGACCACGCGGTGATCCGATCCATTCTGGCTGGGGATGAAGAAGCGTTCTGGCAGGCCGAGGCCGATGAGCGCCGATTGGCCGGGATGCCACCCTTTGGCCGGTTGGCGGGGGTCATCCTGTCGTCACCGGATGTGAAGGCAGTGTTTGAACTGGGCGGTGAAATGGCGCGCCATGACGGCCCTTTGCAAAAGATTGGCGCACGGGTTTACGGACCTGCACCTGCACCGATTGCGCGCATTCGGGGGCGGCATCGGGTACGGTTGCTGGTGAAAGCCGATAAAGGAGCGCCGCTACAGGGCGCGTTGCGCGACTGGGTGGCGCAGTTTAAGTTGCCAAATAACCTGCGTTTGCAGATCGATATTGATCCGCAGAGTTTCTACTGAAATTGAGGCGCGCTGGTGCGCGCCATTATTATTAGCCCTTCGGGCGATTTTGCGCTGCGCGCGGCAAGTATTTTTGAAAAGRAGAAGGTCTGGGCGCTTGATTTGCGGCTCGCCAGACCGGGCAAATCGGCCTATGTGGGTTTGATGAATATCATGTCCACAGATTCCGCCCATGAACTGCCAGTTTGGCGSCGKCCRGTGGCGTTRCTGTTTGTTTTTGCNTTTNGCKATGCCGATTGCCTTTARCACWTRGTCGGCRYTGCTGAATAAYTTTGTGATCGARGCGGCCGGRTTTACCGGGRTTGARATTGGCTGGCTACATACAGTGCGCGAAATACCGGGGTTTCTGGCCGTTGGAGTGATCGCGCTKATCATGTTTATGCGTGAGCAGGTACTTGGCGTGGTTGCCCTGTTGATGCTGGGGGTCGCAACGGGTGTGACGGCCTGGTTCCCCAGCCTTGGTGGTTTGCTGACGGTGACAATGATCAGTTCCATCGGATTTCATTATTTTGAAACAGTGAACCAGTCTTTGCAGTTGCAGTGGATCGATAAGAAGCGTGCCCCACAGGTTTTGGGGTGGATCGTGGCGATTGGATCAGGCGCGTCATTGCTGGCTTATGGGCTGCTGGTGCTGACCTGGAGGAGCTTCGATCTGTCTTATAATTTCGTCTATTTGCTAAGCGGAGGCATCACGGCCGGGTTGGCAGTATTTTGTTTTCTGGCCTATCCGCAGTTTGAATCGCCCAACCTGCAGCTCAAGAAGATGATCCTGCGGCGTCGTTACTGGCTGTATTATGCCTTGCAGTTTATGGCTGGGGCACGGCGTCAGATATTTGTGGTGTTTGCGGCATTTATGATGGTTGAGCGGTTTGGCTTTAAGGTAAATGAGCTAACGGCACTTTTCCTGATCAATTATCTGGCAAACATGATTTTTGCGCCCGTGATGGGCAAAGCTGTTGGCATTTGGGGTGAGCGGCGCGCCCTTGGCTTTGAATATATCGGGTTGATTGTGGTGTTTCTGGCCTACGGCGGGATATATTATTTTGGCTGGGGCGTGGCGCTGGCGGCCACACTTTATGTAATTGATCACATGTTTTTTGCGCTGGCTTTCGCGTTGAAAACCTATTTCCARAAAATCGCTGATCCGGGGGATATAGCACCGACGGCGGCGGTGGCCTTTACCATCAACCATATTGCAGCGGTATTTTTACCGGCGCTATTGGGCTATCTTTGGGTGACGTCGCCGGGGATGGTGTTTGGCCTAGCGGCGACAATGGCGGCTGTTTCACTGTTACTGGCGATGATGATCCCGCGCCACCCGGAAAAGGGCAATGAGACTGTGTTCTCCAATCGACTAAAGGCACTGGCGGAATAAACCAACAGAGGGTGGGATATGATATTTGGACGTAAGAAAACCGAATTGATATCGGCGCAGGATGCGTTGCCGGGGCGCGGCACTGCGATCCCGACGGCTRAGACGCATTTTGTGAATGGGCGCGCGTTGGAAGGTGAGATACCAACCGGATTTGATCAGGCGATGTTTGGCATGGGCTGTTTTTGGGGGGTGGAACGAATATTCTGGCAATTGAGCGGCGTCTGGATGACCCGGGTTGGCTATGCGGCCGGGTTTACGCCTAATCCGACATATCGTGAACTGTGTAGCGGGCAAACCGGGCACAATGAGGTGGTTCATCTGGTGTTTGATCCGACGGTTGTTACCTATGAAGAGTTGCTGCGCGCGTTTTGGCAGGGGCATGACCCGACCCAGGGAATGGCGCAGGGCAATGATCGTGGCACTCAGTACCGTTCAGGCATTTATACCTATGGTGATGATCAAGACAGCGCAGCGCGTACCAGCCGGGATGTTTATGCGACCAGGTTATCGGACGCAGGGATAGGGCGGATCACCACGGAAATTCTGGACGCGCCGGTATTCTATCACGCCGAGGCAGAGCATCAGCAGTATCTGGCGAAAAACCCAGGCGGATATTGCGGGCTGGGCGGAACCGGGATTTCCTGCCCTATTGGCGTTGAACTGACCTGAGCGCGGAGAGACTGATGCCAACATTTACCGCATTCACAAAAGTCACGGGTCGCCCAAAGGGTGAGCAGATTGGCAAAGCGTTGGAACACCTGACACCTGAACCCACGGGAACTGGAGTGTTTGAGGTCGAGGATGGTTCCGGTTTGTGGGAAGCTGGCGGGTATTTTACCGAACGCCCCGATCAGGGTGGGCTGGCGTTGCTGGCGGCGGCGTTTGGTACGAGRCCTTTCACCGTTTCTGAATTACCYGAAACCGACTGGGTGGCCCATGTGCAGCGTAATCTGACSCCGGTCGAGGCGGGCAGGTTCTTTGTAYATGGCAGCCATGAYGCGGATAAAGTGCCTTTGGGGTCGGTTCCGCTGCTGATAGAGGCGGCGATGGC
>NVTR01000066.1 GCA_002732955.1 Marinosulfonomonas sp. | reverse complement strand
ACCCGTGCCCGGGGATCAGCACGAGGCGGGGCATCGGGTCCAACTCGGTTTTGGGTGTGTCACTGATGGTGTGGTTGTCGGCGAAATATTTGTGGCTGGCGGCGACAAAGGCGTCGCGCGATTGCGCAACTGCCGTGGCAAATCCGTCCGGATCGTCCGCGTCCGGGGCGGGCACAATCAGCGGTTTGTTCTTGATGCGGATGATGTTGTCGGGCGTCACCACCCCGCGCTGGCCATAGTCCGTCAACGCGGCACCATTGACAAATGCCWTKWYSSSSRMKYTGCTSCGAAACTGGCAGATTTGGCGAGAGATTCTGGTGATAAAAAATAGTATATCGCTTATGATCAGGAACTGGCAACAACAGGGATTATTATAAGCCCATGCAGATGGTAGTGGTCGGGTTGCTCGTGCGCTTAGTTAAAAAGTACCGGCAAAGGCTTTAAGACAGCCAAGTTTACTCATTCTTTCCTGTCAGATTAGGGAGTATAGAAAAGCTTATTACAACGCTCTCGGCGCGAACAACAATTCTATGGACGTAACGGAATGGCATCTTTGGTTTGCCGGAATATTTTTGAAAGCTTAGTGTTATTCAGCGGCGATAATTGATCATTCAATTCCAGATGCACGGTTGCTGGATCGATTGCGTGGCCAACATCATGTGCATCATGAGAACGAACTCACCCGCATGTATGTTGCTGGCCCGGTAGAATTCACACGCGGGCTAAACGCGAAGACTTAGTTGACCGTTACCCTTTCAGTACCGACGTCAGCGTGAAGCCTATTGGGTGATCAGGTTGCCGAGGGCGCGTGACTCGAACRTTGCAGGTWATTTTGACTGATCCCAGTGCCTTTACAATCGAACAACAACGACGTGTGTTAGGGGATTTTCGCTTTAATCCTAACTTTTCACACTGCGTTAAAGAGCACCTTGCCGTTCGTTGGACTGACCCTTCCTTTTGGACTGGTCCGCGCGTGAGATGTTTAACATTACTGTGCGTTTGAAATCGTCATATTAAGATTGATGCGCCTGTCAAAACAGGCGATCTATTTAACGATTACGACCAGCAAATTATGCCTTTGTAGCCATTTGATACCTTCCAATTTTCACATCCCGAACGGTTGAAATTTTCCTAACAGCCGCCACCAGATGAACAAGCTTCACATGCGTTGATTACGCGCCTATTGGGTGAATTGCGCGCATGGGTATAATATTTGCCGGATAATGCCGGTGCGAGTGCGTTTCTCACACGTTGACCCGGCGATGGATCAGCAAATACCATAATTGCATTACGGGCGCATGAGTAACAGTTTTGTTGCGATCCGCCAGGTCAGCAAAGATGGAATTGATGGATTCACTTACAATAATCTGCCCGAACGGTCACCTTGGCTTTGCCCCCCTCAAGCCGGGAAGTTTCAACATCGGGGTCGACGCCCTTCCCGACTATATAGCGGCAGATTCAGGCAGCGACGACATTGGTCCGGTGCCGCTTGGCACAGACACTTCGGCCAGCCCAAAATCCTGGCAGCGCCATGATCTTGAACACATGCTGCTGGCGGCGCGCAAAAACAAAGTTCCGATGATTATCGGCAGCGCCGGAGATACCGGCACCAACAGCCGTGTTGATATGTTTGTCGAGATGATCAGGGACATCGCAGCGGAACATAAACTGCCCGCATTTAAACTGGGGTATTTCTATTCCGAAGTGGATAARGARCATGTKCGCGCCAAAATCACTTCGGGTGATGAAATCACCGGGCTGGATGGCCGCGATCCGCTGAGCGAAGCGCAGCTTGATGCGACGGCGAACATCGTGGCAATGGCGGGCGTACATCCGTTTCGCAAGTTGCTCGAAGAGGGTGCCGATGTGATTATCGGYGGRCGCAGCAGTGACAGTGCAATTTTTGCYGCCGCAGCTCTGCATCATGGTTTCCCTGAGAACCAGTCCTATTACCTTGGGAAGGTGCTGGAATGCGCTTCGTTCTGCGCCGAGCCTTATGGTGGTAAAGAAACCGTTCTGGGTGAGATTACCCAGGATTCCGTCAGCGTCACTGCTATGTCGCCCGAGCAGCAATGCACCGTGGCCTCGGTGGCGGGCCACGCGATGTATGAACGCGCCAATCCGTTTCACGAATATGTGGCGGGCGGTCTGCTGGATATGGCCAGGTGTGACTACAAACAGATTTCCGAAAAAACCACGCGGGTGACCGGGGCAGAGTTTATTCCCTCGAACGGTATCCGCGTCAAACTGGAGGGCTCGGGTCTGCTGGGCTATCGGTTTGTCGGGATCGCCGGAATACGCGATCCGCAAACGATTGCGCGGGTTGATCAGGTTATTGAGTGGGCAAAAACCCAGGTCCGCGAGCGTTTTGGCGAAGACGGTTATGAACTGCACTATAATGTCTATGGCCGTGACGGGATCATGGGCGCTATGGAGCCTCACCGCGATACCCCGGCGCATGAGCTGTGCCTGGTGGTGCAGGGCGTCGCCCCGACCAAAGAGATGGCCGAAGAACTGACCCTGATCGCCACCCGGCAGCTGTTCTATGCGCGGCTTCCCGATGTCAAAGGCACGGCGGGCGGGGTTTCTTTCGTGTTTGACGAGGTTTTGCAAGCCAGCCCGGCCTGCATCTGGACGCTTAACCATACCATGTCSGTSACSGACGGGCTGGAACTGTTCCCCACCACGATSACCCGCGCGGGGGTTTGAGGAATTATCATGACAATGAGGAAACTGGCCGACATCGCCAAAACCATCCGCAGCAAGAACGCCGGTGTGGATAAGATCACCTTCGATATAATATTCCGCACCAAAGAGGAATACGAACTGGTGTGCCGCGCCGGTGTGATCACCCGGGCCACCATCGGCAAGCTCTACGGATTACGCCAGGACCGCATCACCGACTTTGAAGAGTTCGACCCGGCCTTCGCGATCAAATTCTCGATCCTGCGCGACCGCCCCAGCGGCAGCCCCGGCGACCCCGACATCTTCGGCGCCCAACAATACGCGCCACTCATGGATATAAAAGTGCCGGTCTATGCAACCGGACGAGTAGAACACACGGGAGAAGTGAAATGGTAGACCTGCTAATAAAAAACGGACAGCTGGTTGATGGAACTGGCGCGCCAGCAGTGAAAATGGATGTAGCTGTCAGCGACGGCAAGATTRYCGAGATCGCCGCCAGCCTCRATATGGACAGCGACAAAATCATTGACGCCAGCGGRCTTGTCGTTTGTCCGGGATTTGTTGATATCCACTCGCATACCGATGCGACGATTATTGTAAACTCGCGGGCTGAAAGCAAAATCAGACAGGGCGTAACCACCGAGGTCGTTGGCAATTGCGGCATGAGCGCGGCCCCCTTAACCACGAAGTTTCTACCGGATCTGAGGGATCACCTGACGATCAATTCCGATTTCGGGGGGGCAGTTGATCTCGGGAATGACTGGCATAGTTTTGGCGAATACATTGATTATCTCAACGCTCTGCCGCTGGGTATCAATATGATGCCGCTGGTCGGGTTCGGAACATTGCGCTCTGCGGTCATGGGCCATAAATCCGATGTGCCAACGTCGGAAGAGATGGCCGAAATGGAAGATTTGCTGGCGCAAAGCCTGGATGCCGGGGCAGTTGGTCTGTCAACCGGGTTGGAATATGTGCCCGAATCTTTTGCCAAAACMGAGGAATTGATTCAGCTTTGTAAAGTTGTTGCGAGCAAAGACAAATTATATGCCACCCATATGCGCAGCGAGGCCCAGACGCTGTTTCCGGCAGTGGAAGAGGCTATTCGCACCGCAGAGGAATCCGGTTGTCGGCTGCAAATTTCGCATCTGAAACTTGGGGGCGAATTCAACTGGGGGAAAACGGAAAAGCTGTTCAAATTGCTGGAGGATGCTGTTGAGCGCGGTGTTTGCCTGTCATGGGATCAGTACCCCTACACTGCCTGGGGCACTGGACTTGTCGATTACATTCCCGCATGGGTGACCAAAGAGGGCCATGAAAAACTGGTGGAATATCTGAGCGATCCGGAAACCCGCAAAAAGATCCGCGCCGAGATTGATGCGGAAATCGAAAAAGGCGATCACGCCTTTAATACAGCGTCATGGGAGAATGTGCAGATTGCCATGATCCGCTCGCAAGAGAATAAACACCTGATGGGGCGTCGGATAGCGGATATTACCAGCGAACGGGGCATCGATCCGTTTGATTTCATATTCGATCTGCTAATTGCTGAAAATGGCATGGTTAAAACTTTGGTTTTTTGCATGGCAGAAGCCGACATCATGACWATYCTWCARCATCCGCAAACCATTATTTCCAGCGACGCGCGCGCTGTYGCMACMTATGGTGAGYTGTCCAAGGGCAGCCCGCACCCGCGATATTACGGGGCATTCCCTCGYATTTTGGGRAAATACGTGCGTGAGGAAAAWTTGATGACGCTGGARGGKGCGATCAAGAARATGACMTCTATGCCMGCCAAAATYATGGGGCTGGAYACRCGCGGRACGCTTGCKCCCGGKATGGTCGCCGACATAACCATTTTCAATCCGGATACGATTCTGGACATGGCCAGCTTTGAGACCCCGCATCAATATTCGCGGGGCATCGAGAAGGTGATTATGGCCGGYACSGTGGTAATTGATCARGGTGAACATACTGGCGCGATGATGGGGCATATCATYTAARTCAGGRAYACATTGGGCCCAGGCSAAATGRTCGAAWCCGACATYATAATCATTGGYGCAGGAATTGCGGGTGTTTCATGCGCCGCRATTCTTAGYGAAACYAGGAAYGTSATCATTCTCGAYATGGAGGCGAGCGCCGGGTATCACACCACTGGTCGCTCGGCGGCGCTTTTCACCGAAAATTACGGAACGCCTGCGATTAAGGCGTTAACTCGTGCCTCGCGTCATTTTTTCGAGAACACCCCGGCCGGGTTTTGCGAACATCCGTTATTGACGCCCAGAGGTATTATTTAYCTGGCGCRGGCTGATCAGCTGRAGCAGTTGCAAGAGTTTCRSCAAACCAATCCCGACGTTGAACWACTAACSRRGGCGGAGYTGCAAAACCGAATTCCGCTTTTGCGAGAAGRCCAATTCGTGGCTGGCCTGTTAGAGGCGGAGGCGGCAGATATTGACGTAAATTCGTTGCACATTGGTTATCTTCGACAAGCGAAAAACAATGGCGCAAGTTTAAGGTGTGGTCAGGGGGTGTCTTCTTTGAAGTATGAAGATGGGAACTGGAATGTGACGACCTCCAAAACGCAATTTCGCGCACCTGTTATCGTCAACGCAGCAGGAGCCTGGGCCGACGAAATTGCCAAAATGGCGGGAGTTGCACCTGTTGGGCTAAGGTCATTGAAACGGACTGCGGCGGTTGTGCAATTCGATAAACCGATCCCGCGCGATATGTATTTTTTGAACGATATTGATGAGAACTGGTATTGYAARCCAGARGGAAGCAACTTGTTTTTGTCGCCRGAAGACGCATTGCCAAGCCCGCCCTGTGACGCCTGGGCCGACGATATGGATGTCGCTATAGTAATCGAGAAAATAACCGAAGTTCTCGACCTTGAACCTGTAAAAGTTAAAAGCATTTGGGCAGGGCTTCGCACATTCGCACCGGATAATGAATTTGTTATCGAGTACGCAGAAGACACCGAAGGGTTTTTCTGGCTCGTGGGGCAGGGTGGGTACGGCATTCAGACCGCTCCGGCTGCAGCGGCGTTTTCAGCATCGCTCCTTTTGGGGAGGTCTGTTCCCGATTTTATTGCGCGCCAAGAGTTCGAAGCCGCATGCTTTTCACAAAGCCGATTTTCAAAAATCTGAACTTATGCGCAGCATGGCCGATGGATACTTTGTGCCCGAATTAAATTGATTTCATCAAAGGCAAAGAGCGAATTACTGGCGCGATTACAGCAGCACATCGTCATGTACTTATCAAAAATATGTGAAATATCGGTAGTGTCTCAGTTTGAAATATCTTTTTTCGTTTTGTAAGGACCACGCTTCGTAGGCGCGGGTGCTTCTGCATCAATCAGGCCCACAATCCATTCCATGTCATGCAAAGTGTCAGACACGCCAGCGGCCATTGCCGGTGTAACCTTCAATGTCTTGTGGATGCGTACAAAGTTGTAATGCAGAAAATACAATGAAAGCATGTTCAAGTGGTTTTCCAGCTTCTTCGAAAATCCGTTGGTCAGGCGTGTAAAGCGACGCATTCCCATGCGCATTGTTAGATTTTGACGCTCAACATATGACGTGCTGACCAGTTCCTCTATGGGTCGCCCTGAGACCTGCTCTTTGCGTGCGCCAGTACAAATGGCAGGCGAATACTTGCGTTCATGCCCGTGCTTGCCTGTCAGCGCGCCATACTGTTTAATAAGCATCGCATAATCAATATCACCACCAAATGCGCCCTCAACGGCCTCCAGATAGGCACGGTGGCCGTCTGTGGTAAGTTGAACCCGGTTCGCTAAGCGCGACGACAGATCAACCATGAACTCATAGGCGGTATCACCTGAACGGTCGCCAACCTCATAAGACAGGATCATCTTGCTGTCTGCGTCCAGTGCGGTCCACGTCCACACGTCGCCAGCGCCATCAGGGGCCGCCGTGGCGGTCTTTACGTTCTTGTCCTTGGCATAGACGAATGACCAGATTTCATCGCACTCAACGCGCTTGGTTTTGACGTTGCGGACCGTATTATTGTGGTACTTTGCACAGGCCCCACCAGCTTCAATTAGCAGTTTAGTCACCGTATTGATCGAAACGCCTACGGTTCGGCTGATTGCCCGCATAGACATACCTTCGACCATCATATTGAGAATCATTGTGCGGGTTTTGATGTCTAGCTTGTTCATACTCATTTTAATATGAACTTTTATGCTTAGTGTCAATCATTATGTTCAGTTTGAAACAATAAGACGAGGCCCGCAATCATTCTTCCCATACAGACTTTGAGCGTGCGCTGGAGTGATCCGCAACAGCTCCGCCAAGTCTTCTAAGGAAAACTCCAATATATCTGTGTGGTAGTCCACCATACGTTCTATAGCGGACGCAGTTTCAAGCGGCACTTCAATAGGCTCCCTTCCTCTGAAGACCTTATTATATTGTATATTAAGTGACTTGTATTGATGATCASTGGTTAACTTCAAGTCGTGCGCAGCAACAATGAGCGCCTTTATCGAAACCCTCCAATACGACTTAACCTTCCCCAAGTTTGCGAGCTTAGTATTTACAAGATATGGCCTTATCTCTTTTCGTGGCATCAAGAATGCAGACGCGAACCTGTGTGCCTCCTTTTCCATTTTATCATCGTCATCAGGCAGCGAATGCATCACCATGTGACCAAGCTCATGCGCCAGCGAAAAACGGAAGCGATCCCCAGGAACGTCCTTGTTCATAAAAAACAATGGCGGCATCCTCTCAGCTCTAAAACTTACGCCATCAAGCAGATTTGTATCAAAGCTGGATATGACAACTACCCCCCCAGCTTCCTCAATTAGCTCGGTAACGCTTTGAATGGGGCCTTTCGGTACAAGCCAGTACGCTCTGACCCGTTCAGCCGCTTCTTCTGGCGTCAGCCCGCTTTCGTCCAAATCTATCTGCGGTATTGTGCGCTGTATCTCGACCTCAAAAGAACTGAGTAGCCGTGCAATGTGCTGCCTCCGGATATTAATTATTGCCTCAATCCTATCAAGTGCCTTTCGTCCAAGCCTCGCGCGCTTCCTGAAATGAAAGTGAGGAAACCCGATAGCGCGTTCTCGCTGGAAGAAAAATGAGTTTGGGAATCCAAGCGCGCTTGATATGGCCTCAACCGATTCCTTGCTTGGCTGAGTGATTAAGCCATGTTCTAACTTAGACATGAAAGCCTGCGTTAGGCCCGCCCTCTTTGCTAATTGCGTTTGGGTGATTTGGTTTGTATCACGCGCCAATTTAAGCATGTCCGGATTGAATGTGGAATCCTGCGTCACCGATTTGTCCTTGCCCGATTCGCATCAAAATCGCTGCTTTCAGTACCAGCAAAGCGCAATGGAGTGATATCGATCCAGCTCACCGCCTCTTCATCAAGATTGACCTGAGCCGTCCAAAAGACACTCCGCCCTATTGGTCGCGCGATCATTATGCGTTCAAGTCCTGTTCCACTGGCGTCCAACTGGTACCCAGCTGTCAGCCGGGTAGCCTTTGAAGGAAGACCTTCGAGTTCAAGTTGATCATCATAGTTCATTTGCTGCTGTGTTGGGTAATTTGTGTGCTTGCCGTTTTCGTTGACGTTTTTGAGCCGAAAAACGATCTGGTCACGAAAGTTAAGAACCTTCATGCCTTTAATATCAAGGACATGTAGGCCGTCTACGTCAATTTCACGTTCATACATTCTCTGTTGGGAGTGGGAGTATATGCAGTTTTTCATTGCGGTGGTCGTATGCTCAGCGCGGGCGGCATCGCTGTACTCTGTGCTAAAGTAGAACCCGACCGCTTCGTCCAAAATTTTGTGGACTATTCCAAGAATTGGTTCAGCCAATTCCATTGCATCTTGTTGGTCCTGATCGCGATCCATGTATACACTCCTGAGTTTCTCAAGTAATGAGTAATTTCAGAAGCGACAAAAAGCAATCAAAATATAACTGAAAATATAACTATAGTGTAAGTCACTGTAAAATTACGACTTTCCCCACCGCTTTGCAGCGGCTTGTTGCGCAATTTCTTTCCGACGCTCGGGCGAGAGGTTTGATGCTCTCTTTTTTCCACCCTTTGAGCCTAACGATTTGGCGGCAGGGTCTTTGCCATCATTTTCGATATTGTCCGATTCTTCACCTGTCGCGATCCTGCCTATCATCACGGCGAGACCGATGGCATCTGCTGGGCGTTTCTCACCCTTTGGTCCTTTAGGCATCTAATTTACCCTCTGTTCGCCATGGTAGGTTGTCAAAATTAGGCTGATAGCCCCTGTCTCGATACCGAGATTCTGAAACATGCAGACCAACCCCACTATCTTCAATCCATACATCATCTTCCATGCCTTCTGGGCGTTTTACGCGGTAAATGCCTAGTGGTCTTTTCACGTTTCTGTCTCCTATGCTTTGCGCTAAGCATAACATATGAACAGATCAGATAAACTTCAAATTTCAAACTGAGACACTACCCAATGCCGGTACCGACAATCTCTCCATCGCCTTGCGCGGCGTGACAATCACCCAGAAAAAACAAGCCCCCGTCCGTCGCTACTGGGAACCAGATGGTTGTACGCGGCCCAAGCAGCCGGTAGTCCATGTTGCCGCCATGTTCGGCGCTGGTTTCAGTTGAAATTGACTGTCCGAGACGCGGTGCCACGCCAAGGCAGCCGATCATCGGTTGCAACGGCAGCACCATATTTTTAAGGGCTGCCGATGGTTCTGCCAATTTTACGGTTTTGGCCTTCTGATCTATGCTCCATGTGATCTTGTCTCGCGGAGGCAACCGGGTGATGAACTCCGGATCGACAACGTTCGAAGCTACTCCTGACATTGTCCATCCACTATCCCTGATAGCGGTCATGCGAATAATATCGATTCGCAATGCGTCACCGGGAACAGCCCCTACAACGGCAATCGGTCCATTCATCGGATTGGGGGGCTCGGCAAGTTTATGTCCTGACTTATCTACACCCCCAGCATCAAGTGTCTGGGTAATGACAGTATCGCCGCTTTTAACTGTTAGCGCAGGCGGGAGTTTTCCAAGGACGTTGTGATAGTGGGTGGGAACAAAGCGGTGCGTAGCCATTGTTATCTTCTTTTCAAGTTGTGTGTCCGGAAAATTGACCTGGTGGACGGACTCCAACATTTGGAACCCTGAACTGCCCCGGCTTTACCCAAGAGAGTTTTGTTCAAATGTCAGGCGATTTTATCAAAAGCGTTCAAGTTTGCATAGAAGGCCTCCTCCGCTTCTTGTGGCTTGATGTATCCCCCTTTCAGTGATTGCAATGCAATCGCTGAAAGGGCAACGGATGGCGCTGTGCAGGCGTTTGGTTTTGAACAAGCCAATCGTTACGCCTCAAGCTGAATCCCTTTAACACTGCCAGAAAGGCCGCTTAATGAGTTGAGAATCCGGGACGTAAGCGTGACAAGACCAGTGCCGTTATTATTCCTTCCCTCCTCAGTTAGATTTCAATAATGACCTGGCCGTCTTCGACGGTCACCGGATAGGTTTGCAAATTAACACAGACCGGCGACCTCTTTGCCTCGCCAGTTCTATAGTCAAACTGGCCGTTGTGCATTGGACATTCGATAATGTAATCCATCACCAACCCGTCGGCGAGGTGCGTATCTTCATGGGTGCACAGGCCATCGGTGCAGAAAAATTCGTCCTTGTGGCTGCGGTAAATAGCGAAGGTCCGATCTCCCACATCAAAGCGGATCAGATCTTCGGTTTCGATATCATCAACCGCACAAGCGTGAATCTTTTCACTCATTTCACAAAATTCCTTATTTGGCTGCAATTGGGTTTTGCCAAGTTATTTACCGGTTTAACCGCGCCAAGCTAACCGGATGAACATCCCGACCAATATGCCGAGCCTGAAGGGCTTTCGCTAACCTTGAGAGATCTTCGCCTACCTCTGCGCGAGATATTAATATGGCAACGTTATCGCTTAGATGTAGGATCAACGACTCAGGCATGCGACAGGCCCCGGATGACGCCCCTTAGTTCGGCAAGCCCACGCAAGCGACCAATCAACGGGTAGCCGGGAATAAAACTTCGGGACTTATCCGATAGCATGTGATGCCCGTGGTCGGGGCGGAACGGGATAGTGTGATCAATGCGGCCGGTTTCTCTACGTCGATTTTGTTCACGCAAAAGCACCTGAATAAGGGCTACCATGTCGGTATCACCATCCAAATGCGAAGCCTCGCTAAACGACCCATCTTCTTCCTTGCAAACATTGCGCAAGTGGACAAAATGGATACGATCAGCTACTTGGGCTGCGATCGCCGGAACATCATTGTGCGGATTGGCCCCCAAAGAGCCAGAACAAAGTGTAATTCCGTTGGCTTGGCTCTGGTATGCGTCCAATATCCAAGCCAAATCTTCACCAGAAGAGACAATGCGCGACAATCCCAGTAAGTCGCGGGGTGGATCATCGGGATGAACGCACATCCTGACATCCAATTCTTCAGCCGTGGGTACAACTTCATCGAGAAAGCGCTTGTAGTTGCTCCGTAATTCATCGCGCCCAATATCCTGATAGGACTCCAAGGCCGTCGTTAGACCTACTAAGTCAAGGCGATCAAATGCTCCGGGCATGCCGGCTGTAATAGCCTTCAGCAATACATCGGTTTCGGCGTCAGTCGCGCTCTGAAACCAAGCTGCGGCCTTGTGCCTGATAATGTCGGGATAGTCTTCTTCTGCGCCGTGACGCTTCAACATGTGAATATCAAACGCTGCCATAAGTACAGTATCGAACCTCAGGCACGTCGCACCGGCGGCGCCAGGGGCAGGCGCTGCAAGATCTGTACGGGTCCAATCCAACAGCGGCATGAAATTGTAGCAAATGGTCTTTACACCCTGCCCTGCCAGGTTGGACAGGGATTGTCGATAATTGGCGAAGAGCTTTGTTAAGTCTCCTTCGCCTTTTTTAATGCGTTCATGAACCGGCAGGCTTTCAACAACGTCCCAAGAAAAGCCTGCGTTCTCAATCTGAGATTTGCGTTTGGAAATTTCCGCGCAAGACCAAACTTCACCATAGGGGATTTCATGAAGCGCTGTTACAATGCTGCGCGCTCCTGTTTCGGCCACTTCGGCCAGTGRGATAGAGTCAAGGTCTCCAAACCAGCGCCAGGCTTCTATCATAACAGTAGCTCCTCCACAGCTCCGCGCGCACCCAAGGCAGAAAGGCGCTCGGCAGAGACCGACAATGGCTCCCGCAGGCGTTCAGCCAGGTAGGCAGAAAAAATTTCATTTATGTTCAACAAAGCCGCTACCTTGTCAGTATGGGTTTCGAAGGACTCGGAAAGGGCACGCAACCGAGTTGCCAATGGGTCACGAACATCAATCTGCTGCCCGTTTTCGTCAGTGCCACTTACGTAACTCATCCACGCGGCGACAGCTAAGTACAGTGCTGGGGATTCTCTGCCCGCTTCCAAATTATCTTTCAGGGTCCCGAGTAAGCGCTGTGGAAGTTTCTGGCTACCGTCCATCGCAATCTGCCAGGTTTGGTGTTGAATCCGTGGGTTGGTGTAACGACCAAGCAACGTATCCGCATAATCGGACAAGTTGGCACCCACTGGAGCCACAACAGTCGGCGTAATCTCGGACCATAGTCTTTGGACATAAGCCACAAACACTGGGTCGGCCATCGTGTCTGCAATCGTTTTGWGACCGGCGAGATAGCCAATATAGGCCAGTGCCGAATGTGTGCCGTTTAGCATCCTCAGCTTCATGTGTTCATGTGCGGTTACGTCGGCCACCATTTCTACCCCGGCCGAGGCCAGGTCCGGCCGCGCATTACCCACAAAGTTGTCCTCGACAACCCACTGGGCAAATTCTTCGTGCATAACGGGAGCGGCATCGTGCCGTCCGATCAGTTTGGCCAAACGCGCAATATCCATTTCTGTCGTGGCAGGTGTGATCCGATCCACCATGGTTGACGGAAAACGTCCTTGCTCAGCGATCCAGWCGGCCAATAGCGGATCAATTTGGCCAGCGAACTCAAGCACCAAACCTCGCACTAGTTTTCCATTTTCCGGCAGGTTGTCGCAGGACAACACAGTAAACGGAGGGTTCCCCGCCTCTCGGCGCTTTTGTAATGCCCGCACAAGAAACCCGATTGTTGACGACGGTAATTCATGCCTCAGATCATGCTGGATATCAGGGTGGTCTGCGTTCAACTTCCCCGTGGCCGGAGAATGACAATACCCTTTTTCGGTTACCGTTAATGACACGATTTTGACGCACGGATCCGACATCAATTCCAAAACAGCGTTGGGATCCTCCGGCGCGACGAGAACGTCATTGAGCACCTCAATGGTGTCAGTAGTTTCCTTTTCCGCGCCWAGCGTCACAGAGGTGTATGCCCAACCCTGTGGAGCCAACGCATCGCGCGTTTTTGGACTTTTCAGAGAGACACCTACAATGCCCCAATCACCTCCGGATGACGACATAGCACTGGCAATAAAAGTCGCGCCGAAAGCCCGAAAAAAAGCCCCGATACCAAGATGGACGATGCCCGTTGCGGGTCGGGGGCTATTACTGCGAGTTAGACGGTCGTAGGGCATTTAGGGTCTCCATAAAAGCCTTTGAAACGACAGGCTTATTCAACGTTGTTAAAAAAACTAGCCAGCTTGACTTAGTGAAACATGTCCTTCTCCCGGCCCAACTGTGAAGAGTGAAAAACTTCCAAGCACAGTCGACCATCGTTGCTTTCTTCGGGCATTTTGCCCATCTATTAAATGGCGCTCANNGAATGCTGCTACGAAGATTTAGTCATGTTTCCCTCCCAGGAAAGAGGCTCGTTAGAGCCGGTACGCTTGCTTCGC
>NVTR01000008.1 GCA_002732955.1 Marinosulfonomonas sp. | reverse complement strand
TTGAGCGGTCTGGTATCAAACAGGCCGATCGCTCTGATACTCACAGATCCGCCATTCAATGTGAAGATATCCGGCCACGTCCGGACATCCAACAGCAAATATCCGGAATTTGCAGAGGCGTCGGGAGAGATGACGACAGAGGAATTCGCCGATTTCCTTACCGAAGCAATCGGAACCGCCCTCGTTTTTTAACCAAGGGTGGCCTGATTTACTGCTTTATGGACTGGCGCGATGTTGACGAAATCAGGGAGGCATTTCGCCGGCTCTCACTTGAGCAGATCAATCTTGCCGTCTGGGTAAAACCCAATGGCGGCATGGGCTCTTTATACCGCTCGCGCCACGAATTGATCTTTGTGGCCAAAAGGAAGGGCGAAGCACACCGCAACAATGTCGAGTTGGGAAAGCAGGGCCGATACCGCACGAACGTTTGGGAGTTCGCGGGCGCAAGTGGCGGTGCAAAATCCGAAGAAGATGATTTCTCGGTCCACCCGACGGTGAAGCCTGTGAAGTTACTCCAAGAAGTAATGCTTGATGTAACGGCCGCCGGGGAGTTTGTGCTGGACCCGTTTTTGGGAAGCGGCAGTACCTTGCTAGCGGCCGAAAGGGTTAAGCGAGTTTGTCTGGGGCTGGAAATATCTCCAGCCTATGTAGATGTCACCATTGCCCGCTGGGAAAAGATGACAGGTAAAGAGGCCATTCATGCCGGCACCGGTTTGACGTTCAGGGAAGTGCAAGAGCACCGGAATGTTGAATCAAGCGACCTAATCGGCCCGCCTGAACCTGACAATAGATCACCAGTTTCAATCGACGACCCGGAGGATTTCTGATGGCAGATAGAAAAGAACCGGGTGACCAGCCCATAGGCTACGGTGTCCCCCCACAGCATTCACAGTACCAACCCGGCCAGTCAGGAAATCCGGGTGGGCGGCCAAAGGGGGCCAAGTCTCTGAAATCTGTGTTGCAGGACGAATTGGCGCGCGAAATCAACCTGTCAGAACAAGGCGTTCATTCCAAAGTGACCAAAATGGAGGCATTGGCAAAACGTCTTGTCGGGGATGCTCTGTCTGGAAAGGCACGTTCCCTGTCCGAACTTCTGCGGCAGATAAAAATGCATCTTCCGGACTCTGAGGGCACCGAGAAACAAGATTTGCCGGCATCTGAAGGCGATGTCCGGCTGTTGTTGAAATACGCATCAAAAGCAGTGGATGCCCAATTGAGCGGAGAACAGAACAATGACACATCCGACGAATTCTGAAATAAACGCGCTCCTTCGGATCAGCTTTTTAGCCTTTGTTGAAAAAGTCTTTGAGACCCTTCATTCGGGGCAGGCTATGGAGGATAAGTGGCACATCGAAGCCATCTGCTATGAGTTGATGCGGGTCACCAACGGTGAGAACCGGCGCCTAATGCTGCACATTTCACCCAGGAGCCTCAAATCGATTATCACCTCGGTTGCCTGGCCAGCCTTCGTTCTCGGGCTAGATCCTGCAACACAGATTTTTGTTGTTTCCCACAACCTTGATCTCGCAATCACCCTGTCCAACAAATTCAGAAAAATTGTCGAGGCTGATTGGTACAAGGATGCGTTTCCAACCATGTCGGGAAAACCTCTCAAAGACAACGAGCGCATTATTGTCACTCAGGTCGGCGGGTTTAGGGAAGCTCTGTCGGTGCATGGGTCGGTTATCGGAAAAGGCGCCGATATTATTATCATGGACGACCTTCTCGACGCTTCTGAACTGGCAACACAAACGGGATGTGAGAAGGTCAATAACTGGATCGACACTTCGCTTTCAACGCGCTTCAATCATCCCGCTGAAAGTAAAATGGTTCTGGTCATGCAGCGGCTTTCTATTTTTGACCCATCGGCGCATCTTGCCTCTCAGGAACCTTGGCACCAGTTGTCCCTGCCTGCTATCGCAGAAGAGGACATGGTCGTGAGGCTAAACGCTAATGAAACCTATCATTTTTCCAAGGGGGAGCTCCTAGACCCTGTCAGGCTACCGCAAGAGGTCCTGGATCTGCAGCGGTTGAAATTGGGAGAAGCGAATTTTATGGCACAGTACCTGCAAAGGCCGGTGCCGGACGGTGGAAGTGAAATCGATCTGGCACTGTTCCAACGATATACAGAGCTTCCCAAACCGTATGATGTTCGCTTTCTCAGTGTAGACGCCGCCTCGGGCTCACAGTCAGGATCGTATTGTGTTATTCAGACTTGGCAAATGACCGACGGCTGCATTTATCTTATGCACAGTCAGCGTGGATACTGGAAGTTTCAAGATCTGCAAAAGCGGGTTATCGCGGCACAAGTTCTGTGGAAAGCCGACTTTATTGCCATTGAAAAAGCAAGCTCTGGTATAGCACTGCTTGAAGTGCTTTGGGAATATTACCCGGCTAATATCAGACGGCAGTTGATTCAGTCGATAAAAACAAATTCGAAACTTTCAAAAGAGGACCGAGTTGGCAAAGCCATGGTCATGGTCGAACAGGGCAAAGTACACTTGCCTGTGGAGGCGCCATGGCTGAACGACCTGATGGTCGAATTGGTAGCTTTTCCCGCTGGGCTGAATGATGACCAGGTTGATGCGCTGTCACAAGCTGTCGAGTTTTTCCGAAAGCTTCTGACAAGTAGACACAACCCTCATTTCAAAGGGCTTGGGCGGGTTATTGCGGCGTGGTGACAGGGTGGGTGGCCTATTGCTACATAAACTTAAGGCCGGCACGTATTGTAAGCTGGATCGCAGCGGTCCCCACTGGGCTGCTTGCTCCGTGGACGAAAAGGGTTTCCCCCGCTTCGGCGCGCCCGCGCGCAAGGAGGGCGTACCAAGCCGTGACATATCCTGAGCAGAAAAACTCCGAATGAAATACTTCCAATTGATTGCGGTTGTTGCCTCTTTTCCTGATTTTGCAGAGATGACATTGTCACCTGTCCCTCGGATCTACTTGTGTAGGGCAACGTAACCGGAATGATCGTTGCGCCGAGCGCCACAGCGCTCTCGATTGGCAGGCAGCGGTCATTCAGCACTACGCCGTTCGGGTGTTTCTGAAGCGGGGCCTTCCGGATATTGGGACCGCCGCAGCAGCCACCATCAATTCAAGCATCACCCTTTGTCGAAATTTTCAAAAAGTTTACTGCGCCTCCAAAGCTTATCAAATCGGTCCATGGCACCGACGAGAGGTCCCGGTTTGCGAGACAATCTTTTCTGAAGAGAGCGTCGCGCGCGCAAAACATTCGGACTGGCCGGGTTCGCTCGGGAGGCCACAATATCAAGGCACATGGCCTCAATCGGCGTACTTGCGCGGGCATCAATATCCAGAAGGTCTTCCGACGCAGCGATCGCATCATCTGCAGCGCGCCGGTCTAACCATATTGCTAGGTCATCCGGCAGCACTGGGTTCGGTCTGAAGACATAATTTCGTCGGTTGACGAGTAGAGAGACGCGCGCTTTCATTGATGCATGATCTGCAGTGCCGGGTGCTGGGTGGGTATACAGGCAAAACCACGCGAGCGCTGCGGTTGCTCTTGCACGGCGGGTCCGGAAATGCCGGTGGGTGTGATGGAACCAAACCCGGCTCCGTGCTCCTGCGCGAATGGAACGGGCGGACATACAGCGTCGAGGTCACGCCGGAGGGATATGTTCTGGACGGCCAGGCTTTCCGGTCGCTCTCGGGCGTCGCAAAACGCATCACCGGGGCAAACTGGAGTGGGCCACGGTTCTTCGGCTTGAAACATAGGGCAGGGGGCTGAGATGGCCCGGATCCGCTGCGCGGTCTATACCCGCAAATCAACCGAAGAAGGGCTGGAACAGGAGTTCAACTCGCTGGATGCACAACGGGAAGCCTGCGAGGCCTATATTGCCAGCCAGCGCCAAGAGGGCTGGGTACTGCTGAAAACCCGGTATGACGATGGCGGCATATCSGGCGGGCATATGGACCGGCCTGCATTGCAACGCCTGATGCGCGACATCGATGAAAACCGGGTCGATCAGATCGTGGTTTACAAGATTGACAGGCTGACGCGATCACTGGCGGACTTTGCCAGGCTGGTGGACCGACTTGATGCAGCGAAAGCCTCATTTGTCTCGGTGACCCAGTCGTTCAACACCGCCACCAGCATGGGTCGCCTGACGCTGAATGTACTTTTGTCGTTTGCCCAGTTTGAGCGTGAAGTGACGGCAGAACGCATCAGGGACAAGATTGCCGCCTCAAAGAAGAAAGGACTTTGGATGGGAGGTTATGTGCCACTTGGTTATGATGCGGCTGGACGAAGCCTGACCATCAACGAAGCGGAAGCAAAAACAGTTCGCATGCTGTTTGATCTGTATGAAAATCACCTTGCAGTGAACACTGTGGCAAAGGAAGCCGAGCGCCTTGGCTTGCGATCAAAGCGCTACATCACCAAAAGTGGGCGCGACCATGGTGGACAGTCGCTGTCGCGTGGTCATATCCACAAGATCCTGATCAGTCCGCTCTATGCCGGACGCATCGCGCATAAGGGGACGATTTATGAGGGGCAACACCAGGCGATCATTGATCCCGACCTCTGGCAGCGCATTCAAAGCCTGATGCAGCAGGGCCACGCGCAACAAAGGGGCAAATGCAACTCAGGCCGCCTGACATTACCGCTGGCAGGAAGGCTGTTTGATGACAACGGCGAGCGGTTGAGCCCGGTCCATACGACAAGACGCGGCCGACGCTATGATTATTACATCTCACAGTTTCTGAAGGTACCAGGGGATGTAGACAAAAAGGCATCAGGCTGGCGCCTGCCTGCTCGGGCGTTGGAGCAGAAGATAGCGAAAGCTGTCAACGCTCATATCTGTCAAATGGCACCCCGAGGGTTGCTCAAAGATTGTGATGCGGCGACGATCAGCGGTGTGATCAACCGGGCTCGTCGAGACGGCTTTGATGCCTTGTCGATGATCGAAAAGGTAACAATCGCGCCAGGCAAATTGTGCATCCGCCTCGACTTGAACAAATTCGCCGATGCCTTTGATGTGCCCCGGCAGGTCATCGACGCTGATGCAATGACGTTCGAGATATCGTTCACACTTCGYCGYCGMGGCGTTGAAACCAAACTGATKATYRAMGGAGAAGCCSYVCCGCGYGAYGAMACGCTTYTGCGCAATATCGCYCTGGGCCAYCRRTTCCTGGMAARYATCAAAGCSGGGCAAASYACSCAGGAAATTKCAGAGGCGCAGGGCCTGTCCAGAAAACGTGTGCAGCAAATACTGGAGTTTGCATTTTTGTCGCCCGCGACCGTCCAGCTGGCGCTTGATGCAAATCTGCCCGACTGGTTGACGACCGACTGGTGTCTGACCCACGAGATTCCCGCGGATTGGTCCGAACAAGCGGCTCTCCTAAACCGAGCCTGACATCGCAAAACCCAAACTGGAAATACGGAAAATCCCTTTTGAGACGCGGGCGCCAAATGGCGCGTCTGTCTTACCAGTTTGCGGTCTCTTACCSKRRKCACAGNCGCGCATGTCTTTGAAATGACSRYACTAWTCCMGMYRCAKGCRAATGGTMTCAGWWTGGGTGGGGTCAGTGGTAGCCCGTAGGGGAGTTGAACCCCTCTTTCCTGGTTGAAAACCAGATGTCCTAACCGATAGACGAACGGGCCACTAGGTGACRTGCGCCGTTATTTAGGCAAAGCGCAGATAAAGGGCAAGGGAAATCTTGGGGTTTTTCGCCCTATTATTCACCCGATACGGCGGCGTCTTCCAGTCGTAGCTGAGCCCGACTACGTCCAGCCCAGGTATTGATCTCCAGCCGCCCGGCCAGATGAAAGCGTTTGCCGCCATGGGCCTCAATTGCAGGGCCAAGGGGTCCGTCGAACGCACCAAAGGCTATGGCGTCAATTGGCCCGGAYGGGGCGTCGCCAAAGCTGANTTTCAAATGACTGGCGCCAACCCGTTTGCTGAACCGGATTTGCTGGTCAGGGAAGACGAAACGCGGGGCAGGGGCACCGGCCCCAAAAGGGCCAGCGGCTTCGATCTTTTGTATCAGTTCAACGCTGGCAGCACTGGCCATCAAAACACCGTCAAGGCGCAGGTCCCGGGGGCCAAGATTGCCCGAGCCCTGTTTTTCCAACAACTCACTCAGCCGTTCCATCGCCGGTTCCAACTGGTCCCGCGCCACGCTCAGCCCGGCGGCCATCTTATGYCCRCCRCCYYTYAGCARCAGMCCWTCSGASGCCAGACGCTGAATKGCWRCCCCCAGATCAATKCCYGWYACWGAWCGNCCCGRANCCTTTGCCCTCATCCCCRTCCAGYCCRATGACRACGGCAGGCCGGTTGGTCAGCTCTTTYAGYCGCGACGCCACAATGCCWACMACWCCVGGRTGCCARCCCTCGCCAGCMGCCCAKACCAGYGGYGCRTCAAAGCCCCGMKCYTCSGCCTGYTCWARSGCSGCRTCACGCACTGCGTTTTCGATYTCSCGGCGCTCAGTGTTCAGTTGATCCAGCTTTTCGGCGATTGATCCAGCCTCATGTGGGTCGGGGGTGGATAATAGCCGAGCGCCCAGATCAGCCCGCCCAATCCGTCCGCCCGCGTTGATCCGCGGCCCCAGTACAAAGCCAAGGTGATGGGCACTGGGTGCGGTATCCAGTTTTGCGACATCCGCCAGGGCGACCAATCCGGGGCGTTGACGGGTGGCCATGATTTTCAGCCCCTGGCGCACAAAAGCACGGTTCACCCCTATCAACGGCGCGACATCGGCCACCGTTGCCAGTGCCACCAGATCHAGGAAGCCCAGCAATTCCGGGCCGCTCTCGCCATTTTCGCGCAGCCGACGGTTGACCTCCACCAGAAATAGAAACACCACACCCGCGGCGCACAGATGTCCCAGATCGCCGCTTTCGTCCTGACGGTTCGGGTTCACCACGGCCAAAGCAGGTGGCAGCGTTTCGCCGCCAAGGTGATGATCCAAAACAATCACATCCGCCCCTTTGGCGGCGGCAATCGGTCCGAACGAAAGTGCGCCACAATCAACCGTGATGATCAGGTCGTGATCTTTGGCAAGCATTGCCATCGCGACGTCATTCGGGCCATAGCCCTCGGTCAACCGGTCCGGCACATAGAGCGTCGCCGAATGTCCCATGGCCGCAAGCCAGGTCAGGATCAGCGCAGCCGAAGCGCCGCCATCCACGTCATAATCCGCAAATATCGCGATTTTCTGGCGTTTGTTGAATGCCGTTACGAACCGCGCCGCCGCCTTRTCCATATCCTTCAGGAACAGTGGATCAGGCAGTAAATCCCGCAGGGCAGGGGTCAGGTATGAAACCGCACCCTCTGTGGTCACACCCTGACGCMCCAGCGTGTGACAAACAGCTCCGTGCAACCCGGTGGCCTGCTCCATGGCTTCGGCCAGCCGATCAGTCTCATCATCCGGGCCAAGCCAGCGCCGGCCAGTAAGCGAGTTATTAACACCAAGAAAGGCGCGCACGGACATCCCTAGCCGGTAGGGTTGCGATAGATCATGTGACGCACGGAACCGGTTTTTGAACGCATCAAAATGGTTTCGGTCTCCAGATACCCCGGCTCGCGCTTGATACCCTTAACGATACTGCCATCAGTCACCCCGGTGGCGGCAAAAATTACGTCCTGCGTCACCAGATCGTCCTTTGAATAGATCCGGTCAAAATCGGTAATCCCGGCCTTGYTGGCGCGGCCACGTTCGTCGTCATTCCTGAATATCAGACGGCCCCACATCTGACCGCCCATRCATTTCAGCGCCGCTGCCGCCAGYACACCCTCGGGTGCGCCGCCCGATCCCATATACATGTCAATGCCGGTTTTCTCAGCCTCGGCGCAGTGGATCACCCCGGCCACATCGCCGTCAGTGATAAGTCGGATCGCTGCCCCGGTGCCGCGCACTTCCTCAATCAGATCCTCATGKCGGGGGCGCTCCAGAATGCAAACCGTAATGTCACCGTCATTGCACCCGCGCGCCTTAGACAGCGCCCGAACCCGCGCCGCAGGYTCCATGTCCAGCGACACCAGATCCTTGGCATAACCGGGACCGATTGCCAGTTTATCCATATAAACATCCGGCGCGTGCAACATCGTGCCGCGCGGTGCCATCGCAATTACTGTCAGYGCATTGGGCATATCCTTGGCGGTCAGGGTGGTGCCTTCCAGCGGGTCCAGTGCTATGTCCACGTCCGGGCCATTGCCCGAGCCAACCTCTTCACCAATGAACAGCATCGGCGCTTCATCGCGCTCCCCTTCACCAATGACCACAACGCCCTTGATATCGAGCATGTTCAGCTGATCACGCATCGCATTCACCGCAGCCTGATCCGCCGCCTTCTCATCACCCCGCCCGACCAGCTTGGCCGAGGCCATCGCCGCTGCTTCAGATACCCGCGCCAGCCCAAGTGAAAGCAGGCGATCATTAAAGTCTATGGATTTGGTCATTATACTGTCCCGTTATTTTACTTGTGCCCTGATTACCCCGTGCTGGGGTCGACGCACAAGCGGCTTGACTGTCGCATCTGGCTTTCTTCTTTTCATAAATACCTGCCGCGCGCAGCGCAAATCGCCCGCAGGGCTAAAAGAAATGCGCCCGTCAGGGCGCACCGTTTAGCAACCCGCGCCTCAAACTTCCTCGATCCGCAGCGCCACAGGATCGCCCACCAGCACCCCAGTGCCGGACATCGCCGAAATGGCATCATTCAAGGCAGAGCGGCTGGTCTTGTGGGTCACAATCAAAACCGGCGCGGTCGGATCAGTGTGGCGGTACTGGCGCATCCGATCAATGGAAATTCCGGTCTCACCCAACACAGTCGCGATTTTTGCCAGCGCACCGGGTTTGTCTTTTAACTCCATGCGCAGATAGTAGGGGGCAGGCTGCGAAGATGCCGCCGGTTTCGGSTTSCNTCWGGCTRNNNGCTGGCNTGGNCAAAKANCGGKGCNGSSAWMKCCWCGSGCRATRTCRATCASATCGSCSAYCACMGCMSWTGCCGTCGGGCCTTCGCCGGCCCCGGCACCGCGCAGCACGATCTGACCGACCGCGTCACCTTCCAGCACCACCATATTTGTTGCATTTTCCAATTGCCCAAGCGGGCTGGTTGCAGGTACCAGACAGGGCGACATGCGTTGTTCCAGCCCGCGCCCGGTCATCTGTGCAACCCCAAGCAGCTTGATCCGAAAACCCATGTCGGCGGCCTGTTCKATATCCTCTATGGTAATCTTTTCAATGCCTTCCAGCGCCACCCCGTCAAAGCTGACCTGTGAACCAAACGCAACCGCCGCCAGCAGCGCCAGCTTGTGCCCGGCATCAATTCCGCCAACATCCAAGCTCGGGTCGGCTTCCAGATAGCCCAGTTTACTGGCCTCTTCGAACATCGCGTCATAGCCGACATGTTCGCTTTCCATCCTGGTCAGGATGAAATTGCAGGTGCCGTTCATCACCCCCATGATCCGGGTGACCTGATTGCCGGCCAATCCCTCTGACAGCGCTTTTACAACCGGAATTCCGCCTGCAACCGCCGCTTCAAACCGGATCACCAGCCCTTTGTCCTCGGCCGCCAACGCCAGTTCATGGCCGTGCAGTGCCAGTAAAGCTTTGTTGGCCGTAACCACATCCTTACCCGCCGCAATCGCCGCTTCGGTTGCGGCCTTGGCCGGACCGTCAGAGCCACCCATCAGTTCGACAAACACGTCCACATCGTCGCGCTGCGCCAAGGTAACGGGATCGTCTTCCCAKGCGTATTCASCCAGCCGCACCCCACGATCCTTATCGCGGCTGCGCGCTGACACAGCCGTAATYAYAACCYGGCGCCCGGAACGTGCTGCCAGYAAATCCGCCTGCCGCTGCACAATTTTGACCACACCGGCCCCGACAGTGCCCAATCCAGCAATTCCAAGGCGCAAGGGTTTGTTCATYGATTGATACTCCGCAATAAATTATTCCCGCGGTTCCTACCCAGTTATGTAATCCTGGGCAACACACAGGCGTGACCKATTGGCTGTTTCGCCGCATTGCATTGATCAGTTTCACCCGTATTCGCCGTTCTATCACCGGTCCACGCAGGGCGCGGGCGCGCCGTTTTAGGTCCGCCGCGCGGGCAATCAGGCTTTTGGCTATGGTATCCGCAAGTTCAGAATCGCTTTGCGCAGTCATCAATAAGGGATCAATTGCTATAAGGCTTGGAAAATCAGCCCGCCGGCTATCCTCAGAAATAACACGATCCAGATCGGGGAAATCCGTACAGGCAGCCAGCAAGCCAAAGGCAAAACAAATYTGGATCAAAACACGCGGCATAGTTTCCTCGACGGCCTGTAACGCCTACTTATCGGTTGTTTGCAGGCAGGTGCAAGCAAGCGCTATGAATTGAACGCACGTTCAGATATGCAAGTGYAATGGCACGTAAAACTGGTTCCCACGCCGAAATAACCGGCCCCCGCGTTCGCAAATCTGCCGAGCAGCTTTTCGCTCGCCATGGTTACGCAGCCGTGTCGATGCGCCAGATTGCGGCCGAAGTCGGGGTGCAGGCCGGGGCATTGTATCTCTATACRCCAGACAARCAGACGTTGCTGTTTGATCTGATGCGCGAACATATGGAAGACCTGTTGGTCGCGTTTGATGCAGAGCCAGCCAWAGGCTCGTCTGTCGAACAGTTAGAGTCTTTTTGTAAGTTTCACCTGCGCTACCACCTTGATCGCCCGGATTCAGTATTTGTTGCCTATATGGAGCTGCGAAACCTGGCGCCGGAAAATTTCGACGTTATTGAAAACCTGCGSCACCGCTATGAAGACCACCTGGAGGCGATACTAGAAWCCGGACAGGATTCYGGTGACTTCAAAGTACCTGACAGYCGGTTGGCCACAATGGCAATAATTGCCATGTTGACCGGGGTGAACACCTGGTATCAGGAAGGTGGACGCCTGAGCMGGGAACGGGTTGAGCGTATATACTGGAACATGGTCCGACGCTCGGTCGGCGCGTGACACATTACAATTCAGTGGAGACTTAAGAAATGGATCAGGAAAAGCTGATGGAAAACGCGTTGGCTATAATTCAGCCGGCTCCGGTGCGTCGGGTGATTTCGTTTGTGATCATCCTGGGCCTGGGCGGCTTGTTGGTCTACATTGCGTTAGCAACACCACCCGCGTCGCTGTTCTGGCGGTTTTTCCTGTTGGCTATGGGGATTGGCGCGCTGGTTCTGGCCGATAAGCTACGCCGCGCGACACAACAAACCATCATTATGACCGATCAGGGAATTTTTGAAAGTTCCGGGCGTGAGCTTTGCAGCCTGCAAGATATCGCGGGCATTGATCGCGGTACTTTCGCATTCAAACCTTCAAACGGCTTTCTGATCAGAACCAAAAAACCCGGCCCAAGAACATGGGCGCCGGGTCTGTGGTGGCGTTTTGGACGAAAAATCGGCGTCGGCGGCGTCACCGGTGCGGGTGAAGCCAAGTTCATGTCGGAACTGATTGCGCTACGTTTGGGAAACGACGGCGATTAAATTGTACCGGTACCATCACCTGCGTCCGTACCACCGCCAACCACGCAGGTGTCAAAACAGAAATTGGCCGCAAAACGGGGCCGCGTGACAACGTGGCTGACCAGATCGCGCTCGGCAAAGCTGACCAAGGCGTTGGCAAATGGTGGTTTATACTCACGCGATGTTTCCACCAGAATCAGTTGGCTTCCCTTTGCCATCAGCGGAATTTGACTGCGGTAGAATACCAAATCGGCGGCATCCAGGCTACGGGCACCGTTGGCCGCTTCCGACCATTTAAATTCAAGATCACGATTGACCTCATCCGCACAGTTGGCGGTACATGTAACGACGCTGACACGGATCCATGAATTCTCGGAACCGGTGTAGGTCATGTAACGGAAAACTTTGTGCAACCCATCAATATAGGCTTGATTTACCGGTACCGTTTCCCGCGACAACATATCGCTGATGGTGTAATTTGCGCGATAAGATGTGTTTTGAACTTTGTAGGCGTCAAAGAACGTGAACGTTGCTGTTGCCGCCCAGAACAACATCGGAAAAGCAAACACTGCTTCGACCGAAACGCTGCCCTTCTGGTCGGACTTAAAGAATCCAATTATTTCGACAATGAATTTTTTCATTACATTTCCTTAAGGCTCATTCACATAAGCAGACATCGCAACAAGTGCATAACCGCCCTGATCATCCATTTTGATCTGCGCCGCCAACTGGCTGGACGGGAAAAACGGATCGAATACCGCACAAACACGCACCAACATCATTTCGTTTTGCGATCCTGCAATGAAGTCGAGCACCGGTTGAACTACTTGAGAACGGTCCACACAGGTGGTCGGGCCCGACAGCGGTGTCCAGGTGGYTGTGGAAACCGGACGCAACTCAATCAAAATAACTTCATCGCAGTTTTGGATGATGACGGAATTTTCACAGATCGAAGTCTTAAGACCATCATGGGTCATTGGTGTCAGTGTCCCAAGGCGCAGATCGCGCATTGAGATGTCTACCGCACGATCAAGCATCACACCCCTGATCATCAATACACCTGTTTCCACAACCATCAGAAAGAGCACCATAAGTGCCGGGAAAATAATCGCAAACTCTATCGTTGCGTTTCCCTCTTCGTGCCGTAGTCCGCTTAGGGCGGTGCGGTTAAATTTTCTGAACGTTTGCATTAGTTTGTCAACCTCAGCTCATGAATTTTCCGGGCGATTGAATTGAAAGCGACAGATATGTCGGTGCCATCCACGTCAAAGTGATGTGATCCGGAACTGGCGCAACTCTCTAACACCGCTGAAGAGGCCGAGCTGGTTTCAAACCCAAGGGTAAACACCTCAATGCCAGCATTTTTTGCGGCATCGCAAATATTGTCCAGGTTAGTGTTCTTGGCACTGTTCCCTACAGCTTCAACCGGGTAGGGGCCGCTAAACACCCAACGGGTATCGAACATGAATCTCAGGTCCAGCATTTCCCAGAATTCCGGGTAGCTCAGGCGCACCGCGTTCGAGCCGCCCTTGGGGTTATCATTCCAGCCCTGGTAGCTGCGCCATTTGTTGTACCATGCGTATCTGTTGGTCGAGGACCGATAGACAGATATGTAACCGGAAGACGCATCATACCAATAGGGGGAATTTCCAGTGCGCAGTGAAGGGATAACCTTGTATTGTGTTGTGTTTTTCCCGTCGGTCATCAACACCACGACTTTTTGGGTTCTTTGGCGGGAATAGCTGWATGGTCTGTCGCTGAAATCATTTACGACAATTCCGCTACCAGCGAGTTCGACAACAGCGGCGTTAAAAGAAGGATCAAGTAGCGCAGACCCCCACTTCATTCCAAGATCAATCGACGTGTTGCCACCAGCGTACAAAGCGTCGATCGCGGTTTCCAGATCGACATAATCGTTTTCAAACGTTACTACAGAGCGGGCAGGATCTGGGCGGCATTCGCGATAGTCGTCGTCAGCCCAGATGTAGCCAGAAAGGTTATTCCAGTTATTATTATTTGGACCATACCAACCGCCATAAATATCAACCGAAGCGGTTCGCAATAAGTTCGGTGTCGGGTCCGGTGACGCAAAGGGGTTTGCCACCTGGGGATCAAGCTCGACGGGAACAGAACTGAAATCCGCRGTGGCAAAGTCAATGCAACTGGAAATAGTGTGTTCTTCAGTTGTGTTGAATTTCTGCATCAGGGTCTCACCAAGAAATACCTGCTGGTTATAGGGGATAAGACTGATGGAAACGGTATTGGGTTCAACGATGCAGATTCCATCAAAGGGCTGTGCCGCATCCGGATCACACTGCATCAAGTAGACAAATTCCTTCGCTGCATCCTTAAGATCCTGCATTTTTGACTGACCACTCGAGGATGTGCTGCCCATTGAACCGGAAACGTCAACGATCAGAGATATCTCAATATCCGAGATGCTTTCATCTGCCTGACCAAAGGCCAATGCTTGCAATGTATCGATACCCAGCATGTTCATGAAATAAGTATCAACCGTCATTCGGGCTGACGCCGTAACAGTTCTGGATGTCGGCGTTTCAACGACCTGAATATCGCCGGCAGAAATATAGTTGCCAAGACCCGCCTTGTTGAAGTAGTCGAGCACAACTGCCTCTGCATCCAGTTCCTGATCAAGGCTCGCTCCGGCCAGAACTGACCGGTCAAGGGTACTTTGCAGTCGTGCCCGGTGCGTTTCCGAACGCATCAGATCGACGGCCATACCTGCGATCATCAACATCATGATCAAGAGGAAGATAGAGAAAATTAATAGTGACCCTGCTTCATCACGCTGAAACCGCGAAAAGGAAAAATTTGATCTCTTTGCGGGTTGAGTCAGAAAAACACCAGCAAATGTAGTCTTACAATTTCTATCAATCATGCAGCACCTATTGATTAAACCTGTGACACACGATCGCGCCACGGCAGCTTGGCTTAAAATCTGAAGTGATTGATCTACTCGTAGTGTGGCAAGAATTAGGCAGATAAATTGTGCAGCCGTGCGATCCGTAAAAATGGCGGAATTCCGCTTATTTTAATTGATAAGCGGGTTATTGCACACATTGTCGGTCCACAAAGGGCCTATTGTCCAATTTTTGGCAACAATGCATTTTTTAAAAAATTCATTTTTTTCTCCATTCTTTAAGGATGATAGATAAAGGTTATTCTGAACGAGTTATTCTGCGAATATCGATTCTCTACTTCAAAGGATTCACTAAATGGCGCCAGTAAAAGAACCGAGTTTCCGGGAATCTGTTGATCTGATGTTCAACAGGGCAGTGGCCCTGATGGATTTGCCCCCCGGCCTGGAAGAAAAAATTCGCGTCTGCAATGCGACTTATACTGTGCGTTTTGGTGTGCGCTTGCGGGGGCAGATACAGACATTCACCGGTTATCGCTCGGTTCACTCGGAACACATGGAGCCGGTCAAAGGCGGAATTCGGTTTTCTCTGGGGGTTAATCAGGACGAAGTTGAAGCGCTTGCYGCCCTGATGACCTATAAATGTGCTTTGGTTGAAGCGCCGTTTGGCGGCTCAAAAGGCGGGCTTTGCGTTGACCCGAGCCTTTATGATGAACATGAACTGGAACTGATCACCCGGCGTTTTGCTTATGAGCTGATAAAGCGCGACCTGATCAACCCCTCTCAAAAYGTGCCTGCCCCTGAYATGGGGACTGGTGAACGCGAAATGGCGTGGATTGCGGATCARTAYGCGCGRATGAACACCACCGATATTAACGCSMGBGCSTGYGTGACCGGCAAACCRCYSCATGCSGGCGGTATYGCKGGCCGGGTMGAGGCMACCGGGCGRGGTGTGCAATAYGCGCTGCRSGARTTTTTCCGYCACCCMGARGAYATKGCSMAGGCGRMKMTGRMGGGCWCGCTKRAWGGYAAACGSRTKATYGTGCAGGGGCTKGGCAATGTGGGYTAYCAYGCSGCCARMTTYYTKRSKSMGGAAGATGRYKSSAWMATYACCGSYATWATWGAACGYGACGGMKCGCTKKWKRATSMGGACGGYCTGGACGTSGARGCGATACGCAACTGGATCGCGAACCATGGCGGGATAACTGGCTACCCGGATACAACCCTTGTGACAGACGGAGCCAAGATACTTGAAAACGACTGCGACATCCTGATCCCGGCTGCCCTGGAAGGGGTAATCAAYATGTCAAACGCCGCCAAAATAAGGGCGCCTTTGATCATTGAGGCGGCAAACGGGCCGATTACTGCCGGGGCTGACGAAATATTGCGYGAYAAGGGYGTSSTGATCATCCCCGAYATGTTYGCSAATGGCGGCGGCGTGACGGTTTCATATTTTGAATGGGTGAAAAACCTTAGTCATATCCGCTTTGGCCGTATGCAGCGCCGTCAGGAAGAAGGCCGTCACCAATTGGTTGTCGATGAGCTGGAGCGATTGTCTGAAGCCACCGGCAACGGCTGGAACCTGTCCCCGGATTTTAAAACCAGATACCTGCGTGGAGCAGGAGAGCTGGAATTGGTCCGCTCGGGACTCGATGACACAATGCGCGCCGCATACCAATCAATGCGAGAGGTTTGGCACAGCCGCGACGACGTTCATGACCTGCGGGTTGCGGCCTATCTTGTGGCCATTGGTCGTGTTGCCGCCAGTTATCGTGCAAAAGGACTTTGATGGTTTGCTGTCAGCCCCATAAAGAATACTGAAAATTGTGAACAACGGGTCCTTAGCGACCCGTTGTTTGCATATGGCGTCGTGTTCTGGCGTTGAACATTCCCGCAAGACTTGCTTTGTTGTGGCTGATCAACAGGGGGCATCATGCGCTATTCAGGTTTCAAGGTTTTCACACAGGGCCTGAGCGGCAATAAAGGTTGGAAACCGGTCTGGCGCAATCCGGCGCCAAAACCCGAATATGACATCCTGATTATTGGCGGTGGTGGCCATGGGTTGTCCACCGCCTACTATCTGGCAAAGAACCATGGGCTGACCAATATAGCTGTGCTGGAAAAGGGTTATCTGGGCGGCGGCAATGTTGGGCGCAATACCACCATCGTGCGCGCCAATTATTTCCTGCCCGGCAATTCGGAATTTTACAGCCACTCKATGAARYTSTGGGAAGGGCTGTCGCAGGATYTGAATTTCAACGTCATGCACAGYCAGCGCGGGCTGATCAACCTGTTCCATTCAGACGGGCARCGCGATGCGTTCGCGCGGCGTGGCAACGCGATGATCAATCAGGGCGATGACGCAATATTGCTGGATGTTGAGGGCGTGCGTAAACATCTGCCATACCTTGATTTCGACAATGGCCGTTTTCCGATTTACGGCGGATTATTCCACCCGCGCGGCGGTACTGCGCGCCATGATGCGGTGGCTTGGGGCTTTGCGCGGGGCGCAGATCAGCGTGGGGTTGATCTGATCCAGAATTGCGAAGTCACCGGTATTGATATCAAGGACGGCCAGGTCACCGGCGTGCAAACCAGCCGCGGTGCGATCCGCGCGAAAAAGGTAGCGATTGTRGTGGCKGGSCGSTCSKSKCAGGTGGCRGCGATGGCGGGCATGCGCCTGCCGGTGGAAAGCCAYGTTTTGCAGGCSTTTGTCACCGARGGGCTRAAGCCGGTSATYRAYCATGTGATCAGCTTTGGCATGGGGCATTTTTATATCAGCCAGTCCGACAANGGCGGGCTGGTATTTGGYGGCGATCTGGATTTCTACGCCTCTTACGCGCAGCGCGGCAACCTGCCGATGAAAGAACATGTTATGGAAGCCGCGATGACCCTGATGCCGATGATCGGCAAAGCAAAGGTGCTGCGCAGTTGGGGCGGGATCATGGACATGACGCCCGATGGCTCACCCTATATCGACAGGACCGACACCAAGGGGCTCTATATCAATTGCGGCTGGTGTTATGGTGGTTTCAAGGCGGTGCCTGCCTCGGGGTTTGCCTATTCACACCTGATTGCCACCAATCAACCCCATGAAACGGCTAAGAATTTCCGACTGGACCGGTTGCGAACCGGGATCGGGATCATGGACGAAGAAGGCACCGGCAGCCAGCATAACCTGCATTAGGGNGANCAGAYATGCGCATCAAATGCCCCCATTGCGGGGAACGGGATTTACGGGAATTTGACTATCAGGGCGCGGCTGTGATGCTGGATCGCCCGGCACCCGCTGCGGGCGAGGCGGCGTGGGACGATTACCTGCATTTGCGCGATAACCCGGCAGGGGTGACGCGCGATCTGTGGTATCATTCAGGGGGTTGTTCTGCCTGGATGGTCGTGACCCGCAACACGTTGACCCATGAAATTCTGGRAACCGAACTGGCCTCTGAATATAAAGGGGCTGGCTAATGAGGATTGATGGCAAAGGTCTGATTGACCGCGATAAGCCGATCCGTTTCAGTTTTGACGGCCAGCAATATAGTGGTTTTCAGGGGGACACTTTGGCCTCGGCACTGCTGGCAAACGATGTACGCCTGATAGGGCGGTCGTTCAAATATCATCGCCCCCGAGGGGTGCTGAGTGCCGGCTCCGAAGAGCCAAACGCATTGGTCACTGTCGGGCAGGGCGCTGAGATCACCCCAAATATCCGCGCCACGGTGCAGGAAATTTATGAAGGACTGGAGGCGCGCAGCCAAAATCGCTGGCCGTCGCTGAAAAACGATTTGATGGCGGTGAATGATTTGGCCTCGCCATTCCTGTCGGCTGGGTTTTATTACAAAACCTTCATGTGGCCGCGGGTGTTCTGGGAAAAACTGTATGAACCGATCATCCGGCGCGCCGCAGGGCTTGGGGCGCTGTCGGGCGAACATAACAATGCGCRYTACGATAAGGCATACGCGTTTTGCGACATCCTGGTCATTGGTGCCGGGCCTGCCGGTCTGATGGCGGCCCTGACGGCCGGGCGCGCCGGGGCGGACGTATTACTGGTGGATGAAAATGCGYTTCCCGGCGGTCGATTGCTGGGCGAGGATGAAACCGTGGGCGGGAAACCCGGMCCGGTTTGGGTTGATGGGGTGATGGCAGAGYTGGCCGCAATGTCGAATGTGCGTTTCATGGCGCGCACCACGGTGACCGGRGCRTATGATCAGGGCACTTACGGYGCGCYGGAGCGAAATGGYGCMCATRAAGCGAAATCCGGTGACGGGCCACTGGAAACTTTCTGGCGAATTGTAGCCAAACGTACCYTGCTTTGCGCCGGTGCGCTKGAACGCCCGATAGCCTTTARAAATAACGACCGCCCGGGCATCATGACCGCCGGGGCGATACGTTGCTATCTGCATCAATGGGGCGTGGCCCCGGGGCGAAATGTTGCAATATTTTGCAACAATGACGACGCCCATAAAACTGCTCGGGATTTGCAGGCGGCAGGGGTGAATATCGCGGCATTGGTAGATATCCGCAATGATGCAGCGCCGGTTGGTGATTTTCCGGTTTTCACCGGGGCGCAGGTTGTCGACACCAAAGGCCGCCGTGGTTTGCAGGATATTCAGGTATCTCAGCAGGGGAAAACCCATACAATAAAGGCCGATTGTCTTGCTATATCAGGCGGTTGGAACCCGACATTGCATTTGACCTGCCACTTGGGCGGCAAGCCGATCTGGAATGAAAGTATCGCGACTTTTGTCCCCACGCCCGGCGCGGTGCCGGGGCTGGACGTAGCAGGAGCTGCGGCTGGGGTATTTACTACGAAAGGTGCATTAAAATCAGGTTATTACCGTTCAAAGCTARYGCTSGAKGMGCTKGGMYTKAAMGCSCCGWCSRYGSKKWTGCCMAAGGCMGRTGAYRCMSMYTAYRRSCTGGAACCRYWTTGGGYSGTKCCSGGYAAGGGCCGGGCCTGGCTGGAYTTYCAGAACGAYGTSACGGTSAAGGAYGTKRRRYTSGCRGCSCRGGAAAAYTWYSSYTCGGTCGAACATATGAAACGCTACACCACCCAGGGCATGTCCCCGGATCAGGGTAAAAGCTCAAACGTAAATGCGCTGGCGGTGTTGGCCGACGCCACTGGGCGCGGCATATCGCAAACCGGTACCACGACGTTTCGGCCACCCTATTCCCCGGTTTCAATTGCCGCTATGGGGGCCGGTGCGCAGGGCAAAGGTTTTGCCCCGGAACGCTTTACCACATCACATCAGGCAACAGTAGAGAGCGGTGCCCCGATGATCGAGGCAGGGCTATGGTATCGCCCGTCATTCTTCCCGCGGGCGGGCGAAAAAACCTGGCGTCAATCCTGTGACCGGGAAGTAAACATGGTGCGAAATGCTGTCGGGGTTTGTGATGTTTCTACCCTTGGAAAGATTGATATTCAGGGTAAGGACGCCGCGAAAYTGCTTGATTTTGTGTATACAAACACGTTCTCAACCTTGAAGGTAGGGCGTGTGCGATATGGCTTGATGCTGCGCGAAGACGGCTTTGTGATGGATGATGGAACCACTGCGCGACTGGGGCAGAACCACTATGTTATGACCACCACCACCGCTGCTGCCGGCCCGGTGATGAAACATCTGGAATTTGTGTTGCAGGGGCTGCGCCCMRAATGGGACGTTCAGATAATTTCAGTAACSGAGCAATGGGCRCAATTTGCAGTGGCCGGGCCAAAAGCGCGCGCGTTGCTGAATACGGTGCTGGATACGCCAATCGATAATGACGGTTTTCCCTTCATGGGCTGYGGCTCGGTCAGTGTTGAAGGCATTAATGCGCGGCTGTTCCGCATCTCATTTTCTGGCGAACACGCCTATGAGCTGGCGGTGCCAGCGCGCTATGGTGACAACCTGTTTCGCCTGCTTTCCACTCAGGCAGAGGCTATGGGCGGCGGTCAATATGGGTTAGAGGCGCTGAATGTTCTGCGCATCGAAAAGGGTTTTATTACCCACGCCGAAATCCATGGCCGGGTTACCGCATCTGATATCGGGCTGGGGCGGATGATCTCGCCAAAAAAGGATTGTATTGGCAAGGTCATGGCGGCGCGATCCGGGTTGAACGGTGAAGAGCGAGAGCAATTGGTCGGGTTGCGTCCGGTTGGAGCGGTAAAACAATTGTCTGCCGGGGCATTCCTGTTCGCGGCTGGGGCAAAAGCAATCCGCGAGAATGCCCACGGCTACACCACTTCTGTCGGGTATTCACCAACTCTGGAATGTTTCCTTGGGCTTGGRTTCCTGAAAAACGGCTTGGCAAGACACGGGGAAAAAGTGCGGATGATGGACCATTTACGCGGGCTGGATGTGCTGTGTGAGGTGACCGACCCGGTGGTGTTTGATGCGGATGGGGGGCGTGCCCGTGGTTAAACTGATTGCGAAAACACCCTGTAATGGGTTGCTGCCGGTATTCGCCGGAAACTGTACCTTAAGTGAACTTGCGCCCGGGGCAATTACATCAATTTCACCCATACCAGGCCAGCAAAGGGCGGTTTCTGCGGTGTTGGAAAAAGCCTGTGGTCTGGGGTTCCCAGCGGCGAACCGGGTGACGGCTAAGGGCGAGGTACGTTGCATCTGGTTTGGGGCGGGACAGGCTATGCTGTTTGGTGCAGCACCGAAGGTGATCAAAGGGGCATCAATCACCGATCAGTCCGATGGCTGGGCAGTTTTGCAGCTGCAAGGCAAAGACGCAAATGTCGTCCTTGCAAGGATGGTACCGATTGACCTGCGCCGGTCGGCCTTCAAAAATGGCCATACGGCCCGCACGATTTTGTTCCATATGCCGGTGTCTATTACCCGTTCGGGGGTGAATAGTTTTGATATCATGGTGTTTCGATCGATGGCGAYGACTGCGGTTCRGGAACTGGAAGTGGCGATGAAGAGTGTGGCGGCTTTGAATGGGTAACGCAGCAGCCGCGGTTCCAGAATATTCTGTTTGCGCCACGCTGCGCGTGTCGCGGTGCCTCCGGCGGGAATATTTATGAAAAGAAGAAGGGCTAGATTTACCGGAATTAAAGGAATTAGGCCGTTGATARTCGTGCGGTACAGGCGGGAACGCCGATGACCGTAAAAGGAGAAGGCGCCCCATCTAACGATGGAGTGTCTTTGCCTTCTTCTTTTCATAAATATTYCCGCCGGAGGCAWRKCSCCCRCAKKSYWMRWWRMSKYKSGMCCKSRRKKYSYKMMKKKSWWMWWKMSYSMSRTGRGTMWSYCYYYSRKWWTMCWWRRWGWKYYWSSCRCACGCTCCAGCCTTGCCCAGATTGTCGGGCGTAAAGTCATGTGGGATCAGCGTAAATCAAACCAGGGCAAAGGTGACATGTGGGCACCATGTCCGTTCCATCAGGAAAAAACCGCCAGCTTCCATGTCGATGATCGTCAGGGTTTTTATTACTGCTTTGGCTGTCACGCCAAGGGTGACGCGATTTCTTTCGTGCGAGAAACCGAAAATGTCAATTTTATTGAAGCGATTGAGATATTAGCCCGCGAAGCCGGTATGGAAATGCCGGCCCGCGACCCGCAGGCCCAGGAAAAGGCCAATAAACGCACGCAGCTTGTCGACGTTATGGAAGCGGCGGTGCAGTATTATCGGCTGCAACTGAAAACGGCTGCTGCTGCGCAAGCGCGTGAATATCTGATTGGGCGGGGTTTGGATGAAAAGGTACAATCCAGATGGGATATGGGTTTTGCCCCGGATGCGCGTCAGGGATTGTGGAATCATCTGATTGGCAAAGGCATAGATCCGGGGCTGATTATAGACGCCGGACTGGCGGCGAAACCTGAAGATGGTGGCGCGCCTTACGATCGGTTCCGGGGCCGAATTATTTTCCCGATCCGCGATGCCCGCAACCGATGCACCGCCCTTGGTGGGCGTGCAATGGCGGCMGACGCGCGGGCGAAATACCTGAATTCACCGGAAACGGCCCTGTTTGATAAAGGCCGCAGCCTSTACAATCACGCCGCGGCGCGCGAAGCCGCCGGTAAAGGCCRGCCGCTGATCGTGGCCGAGGGCTATATGGATGTGATCGCGCTGGTACAGGGCGGGTTTGGCGCAACCGTTGCCCCGCTTGGTACCGCGATCACCGAAAACCAGCTGGCGTTATTATGGCGGATTGCCCCGGAACCGATCATCGCGCTGGACGGCGACACCGCTGGTCTGCGCGCYGCTATGCGAYTAATTGATCTGGCGTTTCCGCTGCTGGAGGCCGGTAARTCCCTGCGGTTTTGCATCCTGCCTGATGGGCTGGACCCGGATGATCTGATCCGTGCGCAAGGGGCGGGGGCAATGCAAAAACTGCTCGATAATRYWGYGCYKWWGGTWRAYCNGCTGWGGMGTSNNGSGMAWYSGMKSKWAAGGATTTCGACAGYCCSGAACGTAAAGCCGCGCTGGACAAGACACTGCGCGAGGCCCTGCGCAAGATAAAAGACCCGTCCATTCGCGGCCATTATGGTGATGCGATCAAAGCCCTTCGACTGGACCTGTTTCAAACAAACCGTAAAAACCAACCCCGTCGCGGCCCGTGGATTCCGGGTCGAAACGCACCTCCTGCCCCGGCGCAATCGACCACCAAAAGCTCTTATCTGGCGGCARCAACTGGTGTAAATTCTGAGGAACAYCTGCGTGAAGCRGTGRTWTTGGCCACWCTGATCACAAACCCGGAAATTCTGCCGCAGTTTGAAAGTCTGTTGGAGGCGCTTGAACTATCTTCACCCGAGCATAAAAGCCTGCAAACCTCGTTGCTGCGACACAGCGATGCCAGTCCTTCAGAATTGCGCGGGTCAGTTGTGCAGGATTTGGGCGAAGACGTCCTTGAAAAACTGTTTTCCCAAAGCCATGTTCAGATCGTACCGGTTATACGTTTACCTGGAGACGCGGAAGCTGCGACCCTGTGCGTCGCGCAGGAACTTGCAAAACTTGAAGCCAATCGGGGTGCCGCGCGTGAAATCATCGACGGTATGCAAGACAATATGGGCGATGCGGATGAGGGCCTGACCTGGAGACTTGCGCAGGCCGCAGAAGCGAAAAACAAGGCGTCGCGAAGCCAGACAGAGGACAATACAKAATACGAGATCAGCGAAAGTGGCGCGCAGATGAATCGCGATGAACGCAGCGCTTTCAAACAGCTTTGGGACAATATCGACTTCACCAAAGGTAAAAATACACCAAACTGACGATTTGGTGAAGGAATCCTTATTAAAAACCACGTAGACGGGTGTGCGAATCACTGATTCGCAGATATTGATTCGAATTAGCGAATTACGAATCACTCGCCCATTCTAAAGGAGTGCCGCATGGCCGCCAAAGATACCGCTGATCGCAAACAGAATGGGCAGGATGAAGACGTCGCGCTCGACATGAGTCAGACTGCCATCAAAAAGATGATCGCCGACGCGCGTGAGCGGGGCTATATCACCTATGATCAGCTAAACACGGTTCTGCCGCCCGAGCAGGTATCAAGTGAACAGATCGAAGACGTGATGTCGATGCTCTCGGAAATGGGCATCAATATCATCGAAGACGATGAGGCCGAAGAAGAAGAGGCCAAGGGTCCCACCGATGTCGCCACCACCAGCGGTACCCGCGATGTGGCCGTTTCAACCACCGAAACCGAAAAGCTGGATCGCACCGATGATCCGGTGCGGATGTACCTGCGTGAAATGGGCTCGGTTGAACTGCTGTCCCGCGAAGGTGAAATCGCCATCGCCAAACGCATAGAGGCCGGTCGAAAAACYATGATCGCSGGCCTKTGYGAAAGCCCGCTGACCTTTCAGGCGATCACTATCTGGCGTGACGAACTTTTAAGCGAAGATATTCTGCTGCGTGATGTAATCGATCTGGAAGCCACCTTTGGCAGTGGTATGGACGAAGACGGTGAGACACAGGAACCTGTGGTCGCCAATGTRAATGCCCAGACCACCCCGGARAAAACYGAAACCCAGCCGGAGCTGGACGCCGATGGCAATCCGATTGTAACCGAAGATGACGACGACGACGAAGATGAGCAGGCCAACATGTCTCTGGCGGCAATGGAAGCGGCACTTAAACCCCGCGTGCTGGAAACGCTGGAACTGATCGCCAAAGACTATGTCAAACTATCGGACATGCAGGATTTGCGCATGTCGGCGACCCTGAACGAAGATGGATCTTTTAGCGAAAAAGCTGAGAAGAAGTACCAGAAACTGCGCTCGGAAATTGTTGAGCTGGTGAATGAGTTGCACCTGCATAATAACCGGATTGATGCGCTGATTGACCAGCTTTACGGCATCAACCGCCGCATTATGGCTATTGACGGTAACATGGTTAAGCTGGCCGATCAGGCCCGGATCAACCGGCGCGAATTTGTCGAGGCTTATCGCGGATATGAGCTGGATCCGGCCTGGCTGGAACGTATGGGCGAAAAAACCGGCCGGGCGTGGKGTGCGTTTACTGAGCGTTTCAGTGACAAGGTCATCGATCTGCGCACCGAAATGGCCCAGGTCGGGCAGTATGTAGGCGTTGATATCTCGGAATTTCGCCGCATCGTTCAGCAGGTACAAAAGGGTGAAAAAGAAGCCCGCGGTGCGAAAAAGGAAATGGTCGAAGCCAACCTGCGTCTGGTGATTTCGATTGCGAAAAAATATACCAACCGTGGCCTGCAATTTCTGGACCTTATCCAGGAAGGTAACATCGGCCTGATGAAGGCGGTGGACAAATTTGAATACCGTCGCGGCTATAAATTTTCCACCTACGCCACMTGGTGGATCCGTCAGGCGATCACCCGCTCGRTTGCCGATCAGGCGCGCACCATCCGAATTCCGGTGCATATGATTGAGACCATCAACAAGCTGGTGCGCACCGGGCGCCAGATGCTGCACGAAATTGGCCGCGAACCAACGCCGGAAGAACTGGCCGCCAAGCTGCAAATGCCGCTGGAAAAAGTCCGCAAGGTGATGAAAATCGCCAAGGAACCGATTTCACTGGAAACCCCGATTGGCGACGAAGAAGATTCGCAACTGGGCGATTTCATTGAAGATAAAAACGCCGTTCTGCCGCTGGATTCAGCCATTCAGGAAAACCTGAAAGAAACTACGACGCGGGTTTTGTCATCGCTGACGCCACGCGAAGAACGGGTGCTGCGGATGCGGTTTGGTATTGGCATGAACACCGATCATACGCTGGAAGAGGTGGGGCAGCAGTTTAGCGTGACGCGGGAACGTATTCGTCAGATTGAAGCCAAGGCGCTGCGGAAGCTGAAGCATCCAAGCCGGTCGCGGAAGTTGCGGTCGTTTTTGGATCAGTGATTTTGACTCAAATGCCAGCCGAATCCACACGTTTCAGCGTAAGACTTGCAACTCGACCAGAAGTGTTCGGCTTTACTCTTGGTGATTCGACTTATTCTGGCAACGTGACGCGGTTCAGGGGCAATTTGCCGTTTTCTCATGAAGATTTTGGGAAGTTGCAAATCGGTTGCATCGTGAACTTGGTGATTCTTGGAGAAGGGCCGGATCTATCGGACGGCGACTATTTCGCGATTGCAAAGCGGGAACCAGGAGAGTTCTTTTCAAGGCACAAGACCGATCAAATGGTTGGCCGGCTTCTCCTGCGTGCTAATCTGGAGCCGTGGACTGACGAAGAGTATGGCGAATTAGGTCCTGCGGCGGAGGCTTGGATATTGTTGTCAAAAGATGATTGGCGGAATTTGCTGGCCTCACTTGCGGCAATTCCGGGCCAATCTGGTATTAGCGTCCAGTTTGATATTAATTGTAAAACTTATCACCCCGATGGAACTTTGGCGGGTCTGGATACAACTAAACTCGTGATTCCAGAAGACGAGGAATATCCAATAATTGGGGTAGAGATTTCGGTTTCAGCCAGGGAAAGTTAGGCGGTTAAGCAAGCCGTAGCAAGCGTAGGGTGGGCAATTTGCCCACGCATATTTCCGACCAACGGTGGGCGAACCCGCGCGGGGTGCGGAACCGCCCACCCTACGATCCGGGACGTGTCCGCGTTCCGGTTTGCGCCCGTGCCGCGCCCGGACCAGTCCGGAGCTCCGCCCGTTTGAGCCTGAAACAATCCTCCGGATCGTTTTCTGGACGGCACAAACCCCCAAGAGGAGGGCGCATTCACCCTCACTCCGAGGTCCGGGTGCGGCCAAACGCAACTAGGCATCTCACCACAATATGCTTTAATAGCCTTTGATCACACCAATTCAGATTCGCCCGACGCCGTGTCTTCCTAAGAATGTCCGTGTTTACGTTACTGAACCCCTCGCGCCCAAAATACTGCTGAAAAAATTAGTTATGTCGGCCATAACCCGCCAATTAGCCGGTCCGCAAAACAATAAACTGCAATTTCCCCAGCATTCCCCATAATGCAACTTGCTAAAATATTGTGCGTCAATAACCGAATGTAACTACAACGCGAATGAACGCCGAAGCCCAAAGCTGCGGCAACGTCACGAGGGCAAAATGAACAAGCTATCCACAATTCTTGTTGGCGGCACTTTTCTGGCTGTCTCGACCATGGCCGCGAACGCCACGACCTTGACTTTCGATGCTGGTTCGGGTGCGCCGTTCAGTTCTTACACCGAAAGCGGCTATAATGTTACCGATGGCAGCCATTACATCACCGCCGACGCGGGCAGTATGCAYTTTGAYATYTCWGGYGGTCCYTATTCGGCRACSCGYACAATCAGTGCAATTTCAGGTGCTGTTTTTTCGGTCGCTTCGCTGGATATTGGTTCAATTTGGCCGAGCCTCGCCACCGGTGGTCTGCTTGGTCCACCCATGGCGAATATTTCTTTCACCGGTTTTCTGAGCGGCGCTTCCGTGGCGTACGCCTGGGGATCATCAGAAATTGGCAACAACACGTTCAACTTTGGTTCAGCCTTTAGCAAAATTGACTCGTTCATAATAGCTGGTTTTGGTTCCGGGAATGTTGATTACCGTCAGGGCATTGACGTGCATTTCACCATCGATAACATCGTTCTTACCGCCGTGCCTCTGCCCGCATCTGCACTGATGCTTGGCGCAGCGCTGGGTGGCCTCGGATTTGCAAGGCGCCGTCGCAAAGCATGACAGCAGGTTCAGGTTCCGAAACCACATTCTTCAACATCCAAACCAGCGGCCCCGGGCTTTACGAATTTAGCGATCAGGTTAGAATATGGGCCGCCGGGCGCAGCAGGGACTGTCTGTTGACGCTTTTTATTCAGCACACTTCCGCCTCACTCTTGATTCAGGAAAATGCTGACCCGGAGGTGCAGAGCGATCTGCAGAACTTTTTCCACCGCCTCGTGCCGCCAACGACCGATCCGAAAATGTCCTACCTGACCCACACCTATGAAGGGCCAGACGATATGCCGGCCCACATTAAGGCGGCGATGCTTCCAGTCAGCTTGCAAATACCTGTTATTTCCGGGGCATTATCCCTTGGAACATGGCAAGGAATTTACCTTTTCGAACATCGGGATCGCCCGCATACCAGAAAAGTCGTGGCACTTCTGCAATAACTGTATGTTGGGTTATCATTTCCCCTCTACCCAATCCCTCGCGCACTCCCTATAGTCCCTGTGGATAAGTGGGGAATAACACCCAGAGGCAGAAGAATAAGGGGATCGGCGATGCGCTGTCCGTTTTGTGGAAATTTAGATACCCAGGTTAAAGACAGCCGACCCGCAGAGGATCACGTCGCGATCCGGCGTCGCCGCTATTGTACCGGTTGTAGTGGTCGGTTCACCACCTATGAACGTGTGCAGTTGCGCGACCTGGTGGTGATCAAATCAAACGGTCGACGTGAAGAATTCGATCGTGATAAGCTCGAGCGTTCAATCCGTATCGCGCTGCAAAAGCGCCCGGTTGAACATGCGCGGATGGATCAGATGATTTCGGGTGTTGTACGTCGGTTGGAAAGCTCGGGCGAAACTGACATCGATTCCAAACTGATCGGTGAGATAGTGATGGAATCACTGGCGCGGATCGATACCGTTGCATACGTGCGGTTTGCCAGCGTTTACAAGAATTTTCAGGAAGCCGACGACTTCGAYAAATTCGTWTCCGAATTGCGCCCAACTGAATCGGAAGAGTGAACACCACCAACAATAAACATATGCGCCACGCGCTGGTTTTAGGTGCGCGTGGATTAGGCCGGGTGTGGCCAAATCCKGCAGTGGGYTGTGTTATTGTCAACGACRGTCGCATTGTTGGTCGCGGCTGGACCGGGGACGGGGGGCGACCCCACGCTGAAACGATCGCACTGGCACAGGCCGGAAAGTTGTCTAAGGGTGCGACCGCTTACGTCACGCTGGAGCCCTGTTCSCATCATGGTAAAACGCCACCCTGTGTGGATGCATTGATTGATGCCGGTATAATTCGGGTGGTAATTGCTACAGATGACCCCGATCCGCGGGTAAGTGGTCAGGGTGTCGAGCGCCTGAAATCGGCGGGAATTGACGTCACCATTGGCGTTCTCGAATACCAGGCAAAGATCGCGCATCAGGGTTTTYTCTCGCGGATTGTCAAATCACGTCCGATGGTGACGCTGAAACTGGCTGCCAGTTTTGACGGAAGAATTGCGACCCAAACCGGCGAGAGCCAGTGGATCACCGGGCCGGATGCACGCCGGATGGTTCATGCCATGCGCGCAAGCCATGATGCTGTCATGGTCGGYGGCGGTACTGCGCGGGCCGATGATCCGGCTYTGAATGTGCGTGATATTGGTGTTGAACATCAGCCCGTCAGGGTGGTCTGGTCGCGGCATCTGGATATACCCTTACAGGGAAAACTGGCGCAAACCGCGCGTGAAATTCCGCTTTGGGTATTGCACACRGAASACGCAAACCCGGATATCTGTCAGGCTTGGCAAGGACTTGGYGCRCGGCTGTTTCCCTGTGCCAGCAACCAACACCAGATTGATCCKCAATCAGCAATGCAAGCGCTGGGCGACGCTGGTCTGACACGGGTGTTTTGCGAAGGCGGCGGAACACTTGCGGCGTCACTGCTTTCCTGTGGGTTGGTGGATGAGTTGGTAATTTTTACCGCCGGGATCGGCATTGGCGCAGAAGGTCAGCCGATGCTTGGCGCAATGGGTTTGGACCGTTTGTCCAAAGCACCCCGGTTTGAACTGGTCGAGACACGAAATATCGGCGCTGACACCATGACCCGGTGGCGCGCCGCGTAATTTTAACGCCGGAAAATCGGCCACAATATCGCCTGCACCTTTGAGGCGATCCGATTGCCCATCCCAGATGGCGGYATGGGTCCGTYCTTTAGSCGCATCATTGCAACCTCKGCCGGGCAGGGGGTTCCGGTTACGGGATCAAAATAACGTGGGTAATCGATCAGGCAGGCATGGGCCAGTCCAGCCAATGTAGGGCGCGCGTTCCGGCGTGCCGGCGGTTTTCCCAAGTCCCTGGTCAGCCCCCAACCTGCATAAAACGGAACCCCGAGGCAAGTGACSGGGCAATCGCGCAACAGCGCCTCAAACCCYAATGTGGATGTCATGGTCCAGACCTCATCCACCGCATCGATCAACTGGGAAGCGTCAACATCTGCTACGACCATATCGGCGTATTTCACCACCTCATCGRTCGCTATCCGACCCTTGCGCAAACCGGCCTCAACATCCGGATGTGGTTTRAAAATGATAACAGCGTCCGGGTTATCCGACCGTACCCGTTCCAGCAGGCCAAGATTGGTGCAAATACCGTCACAGCCTTTTCGGATAGAGGCATCATCTTCCACCTGACCCGGTACCAGAATTTTGCGTCCCTCGGGCAGGTTTGGAATATCCTTTTCCGCCAGATTATATTTGGTGATCCCGTCTTTTGTCAGCCGGCGTACCAACGCCTCGGCCCGCTCCAGTGCTGAAGATGGCAGATGCGCAGATGCCGCGATATGGCGTTCCAACCTGCATTCCTGACCCGGATCATAGTAAATCCCCAGATCATCAGCCGCTATGGAAAGGGGGGGTACCAGTTTWGCCCCCAGCCCGCGCGACCGTAAAAACCCGTCTTCAATGCGCACGATGCCAGTGTTTTCACCGCTTGGCAGGTCTTCCGCCGCCTGCGCCCACACCAACAGCTTTCGCCCCGAGGTTYTKGCCTTCTCCAGAGCGCGCCCTGCATCAGYYTCAAACATCAGCCCGGTTTGCCCACGAAAGAACCGGTCAATATGGGGTCGTTTCCAGCGCGCCATACCGCTACCGACATAGCCCTGCCGGTCTTCTCGCCATGCCCGCGCCGAGGCTTCCAAAGCGCCAATGGCGTCCTCCAGCGAACCCAGRCAATCCCGATACGGGTCATACCAGGTTGGATAAAGTATCATTGCTGCGGCAAATAATTGGCTTCGGGTCAGCACCCTTTCGCGGCGTGCTACCGGGTTTTCGTCCTGCGTCAGCCCCCAGCCCGCATAAAACGGYTGCCCAAAAACCCGAGGTTTGTGACCGSCATATRTTGCCTCAAAYCCAAGCTGAGAGGAYACCGTGTATACGGCCGTCGCGCCCGCCATTAGCGCCCATGGGCTGACCGGATCGGTTAGCAATGTGACGCGATCGTTTTCGTCTTTGGYGGTAAAATGCCCCTCGCGGTGTCCGGCGGCAGTTTCGGGGTGGGCTTTGATCACCRCACGATTRCCGGGGTGTTCTGTCAGCGCAAATACCAGCATTTCATTAAATGTCGCCGCGCTGGCGCCGCCATGCTCAATCGACGCATCGCCCTTGGTCTGATCGATTACCAGCACATAGGGCGCGTCGGGMACGGGATTACGCGGTTCRAAATTRCAATATTTCGACAGATGYGCCCGCCTGATCCGCTCAATTGCTGCGCKYGCCCGGTTCAGGAGAGCAGAGTCGTCCAGAGGCTCAGTCGCCAGCATCGTTTCAAGATCAGAGGGTTTTGAGCTGTCGAAATGTACGCCGGAATGGTCAATATTCAAGCCAATCGGTGGTTCGCGATCACGCCCCGGTTGGATTGAGCGTAAAAAGCTATCCTCAACCCGTATAACCGGCGCATCCACCCGATCCGCCACCGCTTCRCCGCGCGGCGAAGTCGGGCTTTTCCCCCAGACCCCGACCCAATCATCGGGCCCCGGTTTGCCAAGGCTGATCTGCCAGCCCTTCAGCTCCAGTATACGCCGCACCCGACCCTGGGTCAGAAAGCCGCCATTATATACGAAAAGCCGCCGGGGTGTTTGTTCCCCGGCGGCGTTGTTCAATCTATCTTGTGGCATATTCCGGGTCAGAGATTTGCCAGTGTATTGAAAGTATCCGCAGCACTAAGCGAACCCGTGATTGCACTGAGAGTTTTTGACCACTGAACAAACGGKGCCTCGGTCACATAAACCGTGTCATCGTCACGGATCACAAAGTCCCGTGCGGTGAAAATGCCGTTTGGCTTGGTCAGGTCCAGCACATAAATCATCCGYTGCGCACCCACCAGATCGGTGCGGCCCAGAACCTCATTCGCGACATCTTGGCTTTCGTTGCGGAAGACAAAAACACCTGTGGGATCAGCTGCCGAAGTGTTTAGMCCRCCMACCTGCGCAATTGCTTCAATTGCCGACAGGGCYTGCGATGTAAATGTAACTCGATTTTGTGAACCGGTGGCRCCAAGAGCAGTRAATGAGCGGGTGTCCTCTTCGACAAGTATCCGGTCGCCACTACGWAGTGCAATATCAAACTCGGCGTTTTTATACAGGTCCTGAAACCAGATTTTACCCTGCTGATTGCCACGAAATACGGTGACTTGCGTGATTTCGGGTTCAATCGTCAGACCGCCTGCCTTGGCCAGCATCGCAGTTAAGGTGCGCGTCGGGCGCTCAATTGGATAGATCCCCTGACCGCCAACAGACCCGGTGATCGAAACGGTTGATCCATCCCCCGCCAGGCGGCGTACCAGAACCTGTGGGTCAGGCGTTTGTTCGTCCAGCTTTTCRGTGATGATACGTCGGATGGCTTCGGGGTTGTTGCCGGCGGCGCGGATACGCCCGGCGTAGGGCACAAAGATAAAGCCAGCCCCGTCAACCTGAACCTCTTCCAGTACGGTGGCATTTGCCCCGGCACCTGCSAGTAAACCGTCTTCAACATTTTCCCAKATCGTGAGGCCCAGGGTATCWCCGGCATGGATTGTATCCGAACCCACAGTCCCGGCGTTCAAAAACGCATCCGAAAACCCGAATGCAGGAACGACCGCTGTTGTCCGGGTTACATGGTCATTCACGTCCACAACAAAGGCATCACCCTGTTTTTGAACGGAACCGGAAAAAATTTCCTGTTTACTGGGGCCCGACCTTGGCAGGCCACAGGCCGCAAGCGTGGTGGAAAGCACCAATAGCGCCGCCAACCGCGACTTTCGCGATGTTAATATATTCACTGTACGGGTCTCCTCGACCTGAAACTTTGCCTTCAACACGTCTTTATATTTTTATTGAATCTAAGCCGCAGTCGGGCAAAAAGTCCAGTATCAGATAGGTGTTACCCTACTTAACCACCCGCAACTGTTGCGCGGGTGCCGCTGTTGGAACCTTCAAAGCGTCGTATGGGTCTTTGTGGTGCAACATCATATCAACCACATTWCGCAGCAACTGCCGCCGACTGCGCGCCGCGTAAAAACCACCTGTCACYTGYGAGGTTTCCAGCAGATAATGCCGATAGTCCCTGTAGGCGGCAATATCGGGGCGGTTAGGGGCTCTGAAAAAATCAGCCAAACCCTGTTCGGATACAAATTCTGGCTTGTTGTAAACTGCGTCGCCAAATGTCCTTACCGGCAACCCGCGCCAAAGTGCTTGTTGTACGGCCGTTGAGTTCACCGAAACAGCAGTTTGTGCTGCATCGAGCAGACGCGCCAGCTTGCCTCCACGCAGGAAATGCACCCGATCKGAAATTCCGTTTTCCAACGCCAGACCACAGATTTCATCTTCAATCGGCACCCGCCCGTCTTCCAGTGGATGTGCCTTGAAAACCAGGTGGTGATGGGTCGGTGCGCCCTTGGCAAAACTCTCWACCACCARTTGCAGAAATTCGGTCATCGTCGCAAAAGGCGAATGTGCCTGAAAGCTGGCATCATGTTCCAGTTGCAACAGCGCCAGATGATAGGGGAAGCCACCACGCTTKATCCGCCGCGTGGCCATAACCCGCCCCGCCCAATGGGCAGGCATCAACAGTAAGCGCTTAAGGTGTAACGAAAATTCCTGTCCGACGCTGATCGATCTGTGCGATTTGAAATTCCGGTATTTGCGATTCCGAAACAGCAGGAACCAATGATATAACGCRCCGTAGAACACATGTTCGCGCATGTCGCCCCAATGGTCGGGTGTCTGCTCATTGTCCGCCTTGGCCTGCGACAAACGACAGCGCATTTTTCCAACACTCATATCCATCAGGCGCGAATTTCCGTTTGAACCACCGCGTTCATAWGTCACCCAGAACGGGCGTAAATAACCTTCTTCAAACACATGCACCGTCAGGCCAATATCCCTGGCAAGCGAAATCGCTTTCGCATGAACCGGGCGGGTGTCACCGTAAAGCACGATATCGGTGATCCGGTTGTTTGATATCACCTCGGCCAGATGGCTGGGCCACTCTGACAGTGGTGCACGAAATGCTATATAACTGTTGCGGTTCCGCCAAAAAGCCTGATCTCCGGCGTTAAATCCAACACGGATCACCGACGCACCAGACGCGCCGAGCATCTTTCCCAGCTGGCTGAAAAACGGCCCATGCGGACCTTGCAGGAACAGGAATCTACGTCCCGCGCCGGTTGCTATTACATTGCTGCTCATCTTCTCTGGCCTCGGTTTGCTCCGGGCACCCCTTTATTGTTGCCAACTTCGCYAATTACCCGCTGATTTGCCAGTAAATTCCTGTGATTACCTGAATCAGCGCTATTTCGCCGACTTGCCCGTAGCCAAAACAGGCGTTACGTCTTGATCAGACAAAGGAATAAAGCATGTTTACAGGCATCATTACTGATATTGGCACTGTGTTGGCGGTTGAAAAACACGGCGACCTGCGCGCGCGTATCGGCACGGCATATAATATTGAAGGCATCGATATCGGCGCCTCTATTGCCTGTGATGGGGTCTGTTTGACGGTCGTGGCGCTCGGGACAGATCCGCAGGGCTGGTTCGATGTGGAAATTTCTGCTGAAACGGTTWCCAAAACCAATATYGGCCAAAACGGCTGGCCGAGTGGCAGACAGATCAATCTGGAGCGCCCGCTAAAAGTTGGCGATGAACTGGGTGGTCATATCGTTTCGGGTCATGTGGATGGCGTTGCAGATGTGTTGTCTGTGGTGGTTAATGGCGACAGCACCCGCGTCACCCTGCAAGCCCCGGATGATCTGGCACGTTTCATCGCCCCCAAAGGTTCGGTTGCACTGAACGGCACATCGCTGACGGTAAATGAGGTGAATGGCCGAGAATTTGGTATCAACCTGATCAGCCACACCAAAGWGGTCACAACCTGGGGGCAGGTGGCGGTTGGGGATMYKWWMRWTSTSRRRAWTRWCRCCATGGCCCGCTATGTGGCCCGCCTGCGCGAGTATGGGTCATGAGCAGCTTTGGCCACAACAAAGGCCCCGCGTTTGATACCGGTCTGAGCTGGCGCAAACATTGCTGGACCAGGGCGCGCCGCGATCTGCTGCCGACATTACCTATTGAAATCCTGCGCGGCCGGGTGAAACGGGCGCGTGAACTGGGGCTGGATTATACCACCTACGCCTCTGTGCGTGCCTCAACCGGGCGCGACGTAATTGGCTTTTTGTTCTCATCCAACGCCCTGCGTGCTTTTCAAAACAAGGCAGGATTGCCGCATGACCGGCTTGAGAAACTAACCAAAATCCAGAATTGCAGCCGCATCGCGCTGGTTTCAAAACCCCTGACGCCCGAGGCCCTGATGGCCGCCAACAAAGGCGCTGAATTTACCGCCCTGCCAGCCCCCGAATTCAGCGACATCTGGCGCGACAGTCGCCGGATAATCCTATCTGCCCTGAATAGCGACAGGTTGCCCGCCGACGGTGTCCTGTTGATCGGTGATACTACACTGGAACGCGAATGGTCACTGGCAGGCCACCTTGCAGGCTACTTGCCCGCAGACCGTTATTTTCAACCCAYCCCYTAGSTTGCTTCTTCTTTTTACAAATACCTCCGCCGGAGGCACCGCGCACCCACCAGGGTGCGCCAACAAAAGCCGTGGCGCATCGCGCCGCAATAGGCTATCTGGCGAATTGCGCGAGAAAGGATGCAGTAATGAGCTATGAAAAGCCCGGACCAGTGGAAGAAAACTGGAGCGACGCGATGTCYTCAATTGAGGAAATCATCGAAGACGCCCGCAATGGCCGCATGTTCATCCTTGTTGACCACGAAGACCGCGAAAACGAAGGTGACCTGGTAATTCCGGCACAAATGGCCACCCCRGARGCGATCAATTTCATGGCCACCTATGGCCGCGGATTGATCTGCCTGACCCTGACCGGTGAACGAATAGAGGCCCTCGGCCTGCCAATGATGTCCTCGCACAATGCTTCGCGCCACGACACGCCGTTCACCACTTCAATTGAGGCCCGCGAAGGTGTGACCACCGGCATATCGGCCCATGACCGTGCGCGCACTGTCGCGGTGGCGATTGATGCCTCCAAGGGKGCTGCCGACATCGCCACCCCCGGTCACGTTTTTCCSYTAMRMGCCMRMSASGGCGGTGTTCTGGTGCGCGCTGGCCACACCGAAGCCGCCGTGGACGTTTCCCGCCTCGCCGGCCTGAATCCTTCGGGCGTGATCTGCGAGATAATGAACGAAGACGGCACCATGGCCCGGCTGCCGGATCTGGTGGCCTTCGCCCAGCTTCATAACCTGAAAATTGGCACCATTTCCGATCTGATCCGYTACCGGCGCCGACATGATCACCTTGTCAACGAAAGYGCGCAAAGTGCRGTGACATCTGCTTACGGTGGCGACTGGATGATGCGRATTTAYACYGAYGAAACCCACGGCTCGGAACATATCGTGCTGACCAAGGGCGACATYACMWSBGAYGAACCRGTGCTGACCCGMATGCACGCRCTWGACCCGCTYGSCGAYATCYTKGGYATTGGCCGGATWTCSTCSGACCTVGAAAACGCCATGCAGGTGATAGCGGACAAGGGCAGGGGCGTCGTCGTCCTGYTGCGCGACACTGAAATGAAACTGGTGCGCAAGGGYGAAGCCAGCCCGCAAACCCTGCGCCAATATGGCCTYGGCGCRCAAATCCTCGCGGCGCTTGGCCTGTCAGAACTGATCCTGCTGACCAACTCTCCAACCCCGAAGGTCGTCGGACTGGAAGCCTACGGGTTGTCGATCACCGGCACCCACAAAATCCCAAGTGAGAACTGAGATGGCAAGCAATGAAATCCATCACATTCTGGACCTGCCGACATTCGACAAGCCGGTCAAAGTCCTGATCGTCGTCGCGCCCTATTACAAAGACGTCGCTGACAATATGATCAAAGGCRCMAAGRCCACAYTGGAAGCGGCGGGCGCGACATGGGACTTGGTTGAGGTTCCCGGCGCGCTGGAAATACCCACAGCCATCCGCATTGCTGATCGGAATTCCAACTTTGATGGCTTCGTCGCACTGGGTTGCATCATCCGTGGTGAAACCACCCATTATGACACTGTCTGCAATGATAGCAGCCGCGCCCTGCAACTGATGGGGCTTGATTGCATCTGTATCGGCAACGGCATCCTGACGGTGGAAAACAAAAAACAGGCCGATGTTCGGGCTGACCCGAAAGATCAAAAYAAAGGTGGCGGTGCCGCCGCCGCGGCCYTGCATCTGATCGCGYTTTCGCGCAAATGGGGCCAGCCCAAGGGCAAGTTGGGTTTCCAGTCCGACAGCATTCTGATTGCCGAAAATTCCAAAGGCTCCAAATCCGCATGACCAAACCTGACAAACGGCAAATGAAATCAGCCGCCCGACTTTACGCTGTGCAGGCGCTTTTCCAGATGGAAAGCTCTGGCCAAACGGCTGAGACCATAAAGGTGGAATTCGAAAACCACCGGTTTGGCGCCACCTATGAAGGCGATGAAATGGCCGAAGGCAATGCCACGCTGTTTCGGGAGCTTATTGAAAATGCAGTGAACTATCAGGCCGAGATTGACCAGCTAACCGATCGCGCCCTTGTCGCCAAATGGCCAATAGCCCGCATTGATCCCACCCTGCGCGCCCTGTTCCGTGCGGCGGGCGCTGAAATGGCCCACAGCAAAACACCGCCCAAGGTGGTGATTGTAGAGTTTGTAGATGTCGCCAAAGCGTTCTTTCCAGACGGGAAAGAGTCGAAGTTTGTGAATGCGGTGTTGGACCACATGGCGCGGGAAGCAAGGCCGAACGATTTTTAGGGGTATAATCCGAAGTCTGATTTTAGATGGCTGGAACTGAATACATGGATGTTTTCCTGACGCGAAGTGAAAGAAAAACGGGGGCAAGATGGCTATCGAACACGGACACAGCCCAGAGGAAGTTGCCGCAAGGATCGACGGGCCGACCCGACGCTCMTATCTGCGCGACACTGTCTACGGTGCAATTGATGGTGCGGTCACAACGTTTGCCATTGTAGCCGGTGTTGCCGGGGCAGGGCTTAGCCCGACGATCATCATAGCGCTTGGCCTTGCAAATGTTCTGGCCGACGGGTTTTCGATGGCTGCCAGCAATTATTCGGGCACCAAAGCCGAACTGGACAACATCAAACGCATCCGAAAAATCGAAGAACGCCACATAGAAGATGAACCCGAGGGCGAATTGCTGGAACTGCGCGCAATCCTCGCCAACAAAGGTCTAAGCGGGCAGGTGCTGGAAGACGCAACAAATGCAATCGCCAGCGATAAAACCAACTGGATCAACATGATGCTGGTTGACGAATACGGCATGTCGCCGATTGACCCGCACCCGCTGGGGGCGGCCATAGCAACGTTTCTCGCCTTTCTCATCGCCGGAATGGTGCCGCTGTTGCCATTCCTYTTTGGCTCTGGYGATGCCTTCAAAGTTGCAATTGTCGGCACTGGTTGTGTTTTCTTTCTGATCGGYACGCTGAAAAGCCGCTGGTCACTGGAACCTTGGTGGCGATCCGGTTTTGAGACGTTACTGATCGGCGGTGTCGCCGCCGGTATCGCCTATTTTGTTGGCAGTCTGTTTCGCGTGTGATTGTCGGCCTGAATACAATACGGGCCGAATTCTTCCTGTTTTAATCCGGTTTCTTCGCCACAATAAAMACCGCGTCACTCCYGTCCGGCAGCCATCGATGCTCGATTTCAAACCCGGCGCCCAGAATGCTTTGTACCAGTTCATCAGCAGTAAAAAACCGCACCAGCGGTAACAGACCAAGAAAATTACCAACCTGCAGGATCAGCTTGAGCACTGGGTTCTTTCCACCAATACAAGTCGTACTGCTGACAAAAACACCCCCCGGTTTGAGCATCTGAAATACGCTTGCGATGACCTGCTTTTTATCCGCCAGCAGATGTATAATACTGTGTCCCATCACTACGTCATAGACCTGACTGCTGGAATTCAGTTCTTCTATGCCAGACTGTTCAAATGAAATATTTGCAATCCCGGCAGCGTCAGCTTTATCGCGCGCTATGCCCAGCATCCTGGCCGAAAAATCAATTGCACGGATGTGTTTCACGTATCCMGCGTGGGCGATCGCCGTAGAACCSGTACCACASCCAAATTCCAACACTTCCATATCGGGGCACAAATACTCCCGCGTGATCTGTAATTTCTTTTGATATACGGCCTCATCCGATACCGGGCTCTTTGCATACCGTTTGGCGATCATATCCCAAAATCTTGCTGGTMTTGCCATCGTATCCCCAGTAAYTTGGACGTWATCCCTAGTGCCGTCTCGCCTGCACSAGRTARCCCTCAACCTCAGTTTCGCCAAGGGCGCGCAGGGCTTCCAGCCGATGCARRCCTTCCACCAGAATAAACTTGTCCCCYGCCGCGCGCAGCTGGATCGGTGTCAACTGACCTTCCTCCAGTATGCTTTCGGCAATTTCTTCAACYTTGGCCGCATCCAATGTCTTGGCCCGTTTCACCGGCACCTGAACCTTGTCAATCGGGTAGGGTAGTTTGTTGAGCATATGCAGAATTCCAGATGTAAGGGTCTTCGCATAAGTCTGACCCGATCAAAGCCATAAATGCAAGCGGTAGGTTTGTCCCCCTGCGACCTCGTAACCCATAGCAATTCCATCATCGCCGTCTATCTTCAAACTAACCAAAGGAGCACCCCATGCCCAGACTTGTCCGCCTTTACATTATCCAGGTTTTCATCGGTTTCGGCCTCTCAGCCGTTTTCGTTGCCCTGTTGCTTTGGCAGAATGTTGGCAATCTGGCGCATCTTGTGACCAATTCCGACATGGGTTGGCTGGCGCTGTTGATGTTGTTTTTTTTCAACGGGTTGGTATTTGCGGGGGTGCAGTTTGCGATTGTGATCATGCGTATGGCGGACACGCCAGAACCACCATCGCGCGGCAAGAAACTGCCGCTAAACCCGCAACTGGTGCAGGTGAAGGTAGTGGCGGGCCCACCAAAGTGCGACCGTAGGGGTACGTAAATTCCCGAAGCCTGGTTTTACAGGTGGGCACCAGGTAAGTGAACCAGGGTCCAAACAGAGCCAGCTCCCTCGGATTTATTTAAGGCCACCGGAATTGGACCCCGTATACGAGAAGGGCAGAACCCGCCACTGGTTAAAATAGACATGCGAAAGCTTCCCGGCAAGGGGGCAGGCGTCTATTTTGTGGATCCTGACCAAATTGTCATCCCAGCCCTGATCGGGCGCTGCCGTCTGCAATGCCAACAGGATTTCCAGCCACAGCTGGCCAGACTAGTCGAGTATCGCAGTGCCCCCGGCTGCTTTGCCTTTTGCAATGAAATCAGCGATCCGGCCAGACCGTTCATCTGCGCCCTTGGGTGGGGAAAATTCATGCAGCATTGTTTGCCATATCTCTGTGGCGCGTTGGTCGGCGGGCTTGCTACCTGCATCCGTCCAACTGCCAAAGTTTGATATATCTGCCACCAGTGGCCTGTAGAACGCGTCGCGGTAACGCTCCATCGTGTGTTCTGTTGCAAAGAAATGACCGCCCGGGTCGACGTCGGCAAGGGCGGACCAGCCAAGACTTTCTGCATCAGTTTTGGGGATTTTTGTCAGATGAGCAAAGGTCTGTAACATCTCAACATCGTTGATAAATTTCTCAAATCCGAAAGTTAACCCACCCTCCAGCCAACCGGCGGCGTGAAAGGTCATCGTCGCCCCGCCAAGCAGCGCGGCCCACATCGACATATGGGTTTCACCGGCGGCCTGTGCGTCGGTGGAATTGGACGCCGCCCCCGCAGCAGAGCGCCACGGCAGGCCGATAAGGCGCGCCAGTTGGCCACTGCCAAGGGTCATCTGGATATGCTCAGGTGTGCCAAAGGCCGGGGCGCCCGATTTCATGTCAACATTAGAGCCAAACGCGCCATACACCACAGGTGCACCCGGGCGGGCAATCTGGGTCAGGGTGATGCCTGCCAGGGCCTCGGCGTGTTGCAATACCAGCGCGCCGGACACGGTGATCGGGGCCATGGCACCTGCCAGACAGAACGGTGTGATGATTGATAACTGACCGGCGCGGGCGAAGTCGATAATCCCCTGACCCATCGGGCGGTCAATTTGGCGGGGYGARTTKGTGTTGATCACTGTTTTGGCCCAAACCTGATTACCGAACGTCTGGTCGGTTAATCCAAGGGCGAGGCGCAGCATTTCGAAACTTTCCTGCACTTGCCCGCGCCCGCGCGCRYRSWCKMWHASTGGCTTGTCACAGAGCGCCAGTTGGGCGCGCATGAACGCGTAGTGCCGGGTATTGGTTGGCACATCCTGTGGCTCGGCCGAGGGGCCWAGAAGGTGAATGACATCAACACTTTGSTGTAGTCGTAGTGCGTTTTCATAATCAATCAGGCGCCCCGGTCGGCGGCCTTCAATCAGGTCGGTGGCATTGGGGCATCCGGCACCGGGGCCAAATAGCATTGCACCGTGTTTCAGCAGTTGATTGCGGGCCGGATTGGGTGCGTAGATCTGGATTTCTTTTGGGGCTGATTTCAGCGCAGCTTCGACAATATCGCGGCCAAYCCGAACCATATCACCATCAACACTGGCGCCAGCAGAGCGGTAAAGTTCAACCGCYTCATCCAGCAGGATTTTCATGCCCAGYTCTTCCAGAACCTTCAGCGCCATTTCATGGATTGCGGCGATGGCATCGTCAGAAAACAAGGATTGTGGGGCGAAGGGATGGTTTAGCTGGGCCGGGTAAGGGTTTGGGCCACCTTTTGCTACCGGTCGTTTTCTTCTGTGTGCCATATCGTACCTCCCTGAACAAACTCAGGCGAATTGGTATTTAGAACTTGTCCGTTTGCGACCCTGGCTTGCATTTTGTTCATGGATTGTTCACACTGCTCAAATGCCTGACACATTGCAACCCGGCCAACTATTAGCGCGCGGAACTTGTCGCCATCTATTAAGCCATAACTTTGTTTGTATTGAAGAATTTACGCCCAAACGCGGATTGCGGGTGGACGTAATGGCGCTTGGCCCCAGGGGGGAAATCTGGGTAGTAGAATGCAAATCCAGCCGCGCGGATTTTCAAACCGATAAGAAATGGCAGGGATATCTGGAATGGTGTGATCGCTATTTCTGGGCAGTGGATGCGGACTTTCCAAGTGAGCTGTTACCCTTTGAGACCGGTTTGATSATCGCAGACAGCTATGGCGCTGAGATTATTCATTTGGGGGAAGAGAATAAGTTGGCAGCCGCGCGGCGCAAAGCCCTGACGCGCGAATTTGCGCGCTTTGCTGCGCGGCGATTGCAGGGCTGTCGTGATCCAAATGGTGCGGTTTATGTTGGCAATTAGTTGGCGTCTAAATATATGAAAATTCTTACTATTTTTTCTTCATAGCGTCTGCGAGGCGAGCGGCTGCGGTGATTTCGTCTGCGATCTCACGGGCTTCATCCGGTTCAAAATCCATCGGGATTTCAACACCGTTTGCTTCTATAAATATTCGCACCATGCCTAGGGAAGTCGGCCCGATCTGAATATTTGCCGCCACGTCGCTTTCTTTGTTAATGCCCATATAGATCCCCAATTCGTTTTCCCGCAGGTATCGCGTTGTATTCGCCGTGGCAAGTATGTGAATGCTTGACTAAGGCAAGCAATATTGCTTGTATCCGTCAGCAGGGGGCGAAAATGGATACAATTGACCGCGTACGGGAGTTCAACCGGTTCTACACCCGCCAGATCGGGCTGGTAGARCGCAAWTATCTMGGCGGTGGWTTAAGTTTAASMGAACTGCGCGTGCTKTATGAACTGGGACAACCCAATCCACCGACCGCGCGCCSTCTGGCCGGTGAACYGGGGCTGGATGAGGGMTAYCTTAGCCGGATACTTTCGAAGTTTACSAAAAARGGCTGGCTGGATCGTACCCCCGATCCGGCTGATCGGCGGATTTYYCGGCTTGTTCTTTCAGATGCSGGGCAGGCTCAGGCTGAYGCCTATGTAGGCGAAGCGCGGGCCCGGATCAGTGAGATGCTGGCTGATGTTGACAGCATAGACCGCGCCAGGATGGTTGACGCGATGACCAGTATTCAGCGGCTGCTGTCGGGCGAAGTATGCGAGGTCATACTGCGGGATMTTATGCCGGGGGACAGCGGCTGGCTGGTTCAGCAACACGGCGAGCTTTATCAGCGCGAGGAAGGGTTTGATCATCGTTTTGAAGCATTAGTGGCTGAAATCCTTGCAGATTTTATTCGAAACCATGATCCGGAAAATGAACGGGCCTTCATCGCTGAGCGTGACGGGCAGCGATTAGGAAGCGTGTTTTGTGTGCGCAAAAATGCACAAACTGCGAAGCTGAGGTTGTTTCTGCTGGTGCCAGAGGCCCGGGGTCTTGGCCTGGGGCGGCAATTGCTCGAGGCCAGTATGGGTTATGCGAGGGAGCGCGGGTACCGGCGCATGGTGCTCTGGACCCACAAGAGCCACAATGCGGCCTGTGCGCTTTATGCGAAATACGGTTTCAAAATCACCTCGGAAGAAGAGGTCAATGAATTTGGCGTCGATCTTGTCAGTCAAAATTGGGAGATTGCGTTGTAAGTCCCCCTTGCAATCATGCGCCTGCCTCGCTAAATCCCGGATTGCGTGCCGCCTTAGCTCAGTTGGTTAGAGCACTGGTTTGTGGAACCAGGGGTCCCCCGTTCAAGCCGGGGAGGCGGTACCATTTCCCYGRTTKWCSGTGAKWCAATGAGCGCGCGATGCGCGCATTTCTTTTAGCCCTTCGGGCGATTTCGCTCCGCGGGAAGTATTTCTGAAAAGAAGAAGTTTGATTTAGTCGGCGTTAACTTTGACGGTTTGGCGCAGCTCATTCGTTGCACCATCAAAGATCAGGATTTCGTCACTGTCAGTGACCACCGCGTACCAGTTCGACCCGCGGGTAAAGGCGGTTGCGCGCGCACCATCGGGCAGGGGTATTTCATCGGGGATGGTGATACTGACCCGGTCGCTTGAGAAGCGGATGACAAACAGCGCGACGATGGTTAGAAGGCCGATAATCATGGTGGCAGTCAGGACCGTCACCAGTAGTCGCAAAAATCGCAGGCTTTTCGCCTGTGCCTCGGAAATCGGAGCTTCATCCATGTCAGCGTCGCCTTTGTTGATCACTATTGGGCCAAACCCGCCCAAGCGGCTTGATAAGGCACTGGCGCGCGACGTGCCAGAGGGTGCCGAGCTTTCGCGCTCGCGTCTGGTGCGTCTTATTGCTGAGGGGGCGGTGACGCGGGCTGGCGTGGTGGTGGATGACCAGCGCGCACGTGTGGCTGAGGGGGATTGTTTTTCGATCATCCTGCCAGCTTTGGTCGAAAGCCACATCCTGCCGGAAGACATCCCGCTGGATGTGATCTGGGAAGACGATGATCTGGTGGTGGTCAACAAACCCGTTGGCATGGTGGTGCACCCGGCCCCCGGAACGCCGGGGGGGACGCTGGTGAATGCGTTGTTGCATCATTTTGGCGGGCGCTTGTCCGGGGTTGGCGGGCAAATGCGCCCCGGTATTGTGCATCGGATAGATAAGGATACCAGCGGGCTGCTGGTGGTGGCAAAATCGGATGCAGCGCATCACGGGCTGGCGGCGCAGTTTGAGGCGCATTCGGTTGAGCGCAAATACCTGGGCCTGTGCAATGGGGTGCCGGATTCAGCTGATCCGCGGCTTCGGGGTATCAAAGGCGTSAATTTTGAACCTGGAAATGTGATGAAAATTACCACCCATCTTGCCCGCCATAAACATGACCGCCAGAARCAGGCSGTGCTGTTTCAGGGCGGGCGACACGCGGTAACGCGGGTGCGGCTGGTGGAGCGYTTCGGCACGCCGGCGGTGGTGGCAATGGTGGAATGCTGGCTGGAAACCGGGCGCACCCATCAGATCCGGGTGCATATGGCCCATGTCGGGCACGGGCTGATTGGTGATCAGACTTACGGCGGGCGGCGCAAGCTGAACGTCAARGCGATCGGGCAGGGCGCGGTGGACGCGGTGATGGCATTTCCCCGGCAAGCGTTACACGCGGCGGCGCTTGGGTTTGAGCATCCGGTAAGTGGCGAAGTAATGCAGTTTGAGGCGGAAATGCCGGACGATATGGCCGGGTTAATTGGGGTGTTRCGGGGGCGTTAGTGGGACGGTGCGCTGAGCATTCGGTCCAGCAGGTTAAGTAGTTCGTCCTGCGGGTTTAGGYCGCCCAGGTTGGAAAGCTGCAATAGCCCGATCAGCGCGCCATATAGCAAGTTTGCATTGCTTTGTGCATTCATTTCGCTGTGGCGCAGCTCTACGAACAGGTCTTTGACATAATTGATGCGTTGTTGGTCCACGTCACTGACAGCAGTCTGGACCATATTGTCGTATCGCGCCCAGTCGCGGATTGCTGCCTCGGCCATCGGGCCACCATAGGGGGTGACTTGATCGGATGTTGCAAGTGTCATCAACCGGTGCAAGCGGGTTTCTGCGGGGGTGTTGCTGTCTTCCAGCGCCTCGATTACCGCGCCGGTTGCGGCCTGTTGCCAATGTCCGATCATCGCCAGTCTAAGGCTGGGGACATCTTTGAAATGCCAATAGAATGAGCCTTTGCTKACYKYGAGRTCSCKKGCRATGGTTTCCGCCTTTATCGCTTGCGGCCCACCTTTGGTCAGGGCTCGAAAYGCGGCCCTAATCCAGTCGAGTTTGGTCAGTCGTWTTTTTGTGTCCATTTYYARACCATACGATAGCGTATGGACAAGGGCAATCCCYGRCGCTACATACGGACCCGTATGGCGCAAGGGGCGAACATGAATTACACTTTTCTGACGGCGRCRGGYCTKTCGGCATTAACGGCGATTGCRCATGTGTTTGGTGGTGGGCCAGAGTTTCACCAGCCAATKTTGGAAAGCGGGTTAAGCCAGCAKGTTAAGGCTGGATTTTCCGTGGTTTGGCACGCCACCACCATCATGCTRGTGGTGAATAGTTTGCTGTTGTTTCTYGCGGCGAYAAACCGGYCGGGTGGGCGTGACTTTGCGTGGGTTGTGATCCTGCAATACCTGCCCTTTGCGGCGATATTTTTGTATTTTGGAATGACGCGCCTTGGGAATATTACGGATATGCCGCAATGGACGGCCTTTTTGTTGATCGCAGGGCTGGCCCTGTTTGGGCTAAAGYGCAGCCAAAAAACCGAAGAGGCAGAACCATGCTAACAATCGCTATCGTTCTGTTCSTCGCCCTSAGCGGAATCGCTGCGTTACANTTTTATTGGGCGTTCGGCGGTCTTTGGCCTGGGAAAACGCCGCAAGAACTGGCCAATACTGTTATTGGTTCTAAAAACTATGCCCGCGTGCCCGGGGCATCAATTACGCTGGTGGTATCTGGGTTGATATTTGGGGCAGGGTTGCTTCCGCTTGCGYATCTGAGTTCAATTTTGCCTGATCTCTGGACACGCGTTTTTCTTTGGCTGCTGGTGGTGGTATTTATCGGGCGTGGGCTGGTAACATATCTATGGCGCCCTGTGTTTTCTGACGCAACCGAGCCGTTCAGAACGCTGAATTACCGCTATTACTCCCCACTTTGTCTGTTGTTGGGGTCAGGTATCTTGGCAATAGTGGTATACGTCTGAGACGGCAACCTATGCACATGACCGTGAACCTTTGAAATATTCGTCGCAAARCGACGGAACCATCTTCATATAACGTTAATATGGTATCGCTAACGCGGCATCTTGAACCGGGCAATGAACTTGCCTATGTAATGTTAAGCCTCGATACATTGGGGCAGAGACAGGGGCAGAATACATGAGCAACTTAAAAAATCTTCCGGCACCATCCCCCGAACAGGGGTTGAGCCGCTATTTGCAGGAAATCCGCAAATTTCCGATGCTGGAGCCGGAACAGGAATACATGCTGGCGAAAAACTGGGTGGACCACGAAGACAGCGGAGCCGCGCATCAGTTGGTGACCTCACACCTGCGGCTGGCCGCCAAAATCGCCATGGGGTATCGTGGATACGGTTTGCCGCAGGCCGAAGTAATATCCGAGGCCAATGTGGGCCTGATGCAGGCGGTCAAGAAATTTGACCCTGAAAAGGGTTTCCGTCTGGCGACMTATGCRRTGTGGTGGATCCGGGCGAGCATTCAGGAATATGTGYTGCGGTCCTGGAGCCTGGTAAAACTGGGYACAACAAGCGCGCAAAAGAAACTGTTYTTCAACCTGCGCAAGGCCAARGCCCGTATCGGAGCGTTTGAAGACGGWGATCTGCGCCCGGAAAATGTTGAGCGWATCGCCAAAGATCTGGGCGTGACCGAGAAAGAAGTGATTTCGATGAATGGCCGCCTGTCAGGTGGSGAYGCRTCGCTGAAYGTCACKGTTGGCTCGGACGGMGAAGGCACGACGCAGTGGCAGGACTGGCTGGAAGACGAAAGTGCTGATCAGGCTGGCGATTATGAAAAGAAAGACGAACTTGATATTCGCCATGACATGTTGATGGAGGCCATGGACGTGCTGAATGAGCGCGAAAAAGACATCCTGATGCAGCGCCGCCTTAAAGAAGAACCGATTACGCTGGAAGGCCTGTCGGGGCAGTATGGTGTCAGCCGTGAACGTATTCGCCAGATCGAAGTGCGGGCGTTTGAGAAACTGCAAAAACGTATGCAGGAATTGGCGGCAAGTAAGGGTATACTGGAGCAGGCTTAAAGTAGGTATCCTTGCGGGGGATGCCCGGTAAACGGGGTAGCACAATGAAYAAACCATTGAATTGGGGAATATTGGGGGCGTCACACTTTGCCCTGAACCAGATGGGTCCGGCGATCCATCAGGCTCGAAATAACAGACTTTTTGCGCTTGCCAGTTCAAGTGCACAAAAGGCAGCACCATTCCAGGATTTTTGTCCCGACCTGAAGGTGCATTTGTCCTACGATGATCTGCTGGCGGATGAAGCGGTTGAGGCGGTCTATATACCGCTGCCAAACCATTTGCATGTGGAGTGGATGAAAAAGGCGCTGCGCGCCGGGAAACATGTGTTATGCGAAAAACCTGTCGCACTTCGGGCAGATGAAATTGATGAGCTGATAGCGCTGCGGRACGATACCGGTTTGCTGGCGGCGGAGGCCTATATGATCGTGCATCACCCGCAGTGGCAGCGCGCGCGTGCGCTGTATCTGGATGGGGCGATTGGCAAGCTGGTGCATGTGGACGGCGTGTTCAGCTATTTCAACGATGACGCCGACAATATCCGCAACCGCCCGGAAACTGGTGGCGGCGGCATTCGCGACATCGGGGTCTACACCTATGGGTCAGCGCGATTTGTAACCGGGCAAGAACCGGAGAAAATTACCCACGCCCATATAAAATGGGAAAATGATGTGGATGTTTTCGCCCATGTGTTAGCGGATTTTGACGGCTTTACCTATTCAGCGATTACTTCGATGCGCATGGCCAACCGGCAGGAAATGGTGTTTCACGGCGACAAGGGCGTGATGCGGTTGAACGCACCGTTTAATGCTGAACTGTTCGCCGAGCCAAAGGTTACGATTTATCGCCCCGATCGCACCGATCTGGTCGAGCGGTTTCCAAGTGAGCGCCACTACGTCAATCAGGTGGAAAACTTCGCACTTTCGGTGCGCACCGGGGCGGAATATCCATGGTCTCTGGAAAACGCACGCGGTACGCAAATGATGATTGATATGATATTTGAGGCTGATAAGTCAGCAAGTTGAGAGGGACAGTATTATGGTAAAACCAAACAAAGAATTTGATGAAATGATTGATCCTGTTGAGCTAAAAGAACCAAAAACCGGTGGAAAGTCATTTGATCCGCCCGAAGGCATATGGATGCGCGGGTTGATGATGCTGATACTGGCCTTCATGTTTGGTTTAGCGCAAACCATCCTGGGTGTGCTGGCGGTTGTGCAGTTCTTGTGGATGCTTTTCAGAGGCGAAAAAAACACGTTACTGGTTGAGTTTGGCATTGATCTGGGGGAATGGCTGGCCGCCGTGGCCCGGTTCCAGTCCGGTGCGACCGAGGATAAGCCGTTTCCATGGGCAGGTTGGAGCAAYAACTAATTYTGTAGTCGYGCACYCAGATTTGTGACGAGTCCATAATTGCTACTAGGTCTGAGATTGTTAGTTGTGGTTTACGTCTGTGTACCATTGCATGGCAATTTGGGCATAGTGGTACCARGTCTATTTTCGGATTTACTTTTCTGGGTCCATTGGCCTCGGYAATTGGATCAAGATGATGGACGTGAATAAAACCGCGACCGGTTTCGCCATATACTTTCACAAAGTCGAATTTGCACGCCAARCACGCAATACGATTATCTTCTGTGGAATAGGTCGATATGCAAATTTCTCGCGCCGCTTTGTTACGTTCCCGAACATTTTTTGTTGTCTGAGTTTCTGCGCCCTCAAATAGGTATTCGGGGAATAAATCTAGTTCCTTTGGTGACAAARCTTCGGGGRAATCAACATCTATATCTAGTGACCAGAAAGTTCGTACATCCCGTGAGGACGGCTGTCCTCTGGATGGCGTAGTTCCCAAACTTGTGCAGGTATCTACATAGCCTTCCCACAACTTCTGAAATTTAGGATGATCCGGGCGGATCTCTTCGCATCCTACTGATAGTAACTCATGTTTGAATCGCTGGATCTCTTGGCCAGGGCGTTTGTCGGCACTCATGTCACCGCCGCCAATGCCAAAAACCAGACGATGTACAGGAAATGGGTAGGTCGAATGTTTTCCTAAAGTTAAAAAATGCAAACTATTTTTAGCTGTCGGCGAGCAAGATTTTTGTCGTTGTCATAGATGTATTTTAGTGTTCCAGCTGCTAACYTAAGAGCATCCTTTGTAATATTGCTCACCCTTCCATCGCTTCCAGTTCATCAATCATCCCCGAAATCATCGACAAGCCCTTGTCCCAGAACTTCGGATCACTGGCGTCCAGCCCGAACGGAGCCAGCAGTTCTTTGTGGTGTTTCGAGCCACCGGCGCGCAGCATTTCGAAGTATTTTTCTTCAAACCCTGCGTCGCCTTCTTCATAAACTGCGTAAAGCGCGTTCACTAACCCGTCGCCGAACGCATAGGCGTAGACGTAAAACGGTGAGTGGACGAAATGCGGGATGTAGGCCCAGAAGGTTTCGTAGCCGTCCATGAATTCGAACGCAGGCCCWAGGGATTCACCCTGCACCGACATCCACAGCGCGTTGATGTCGTCGGGGGTCAGTTCGCCCTGGGCGCGCGCTTTGTGCAGTTTGCATTCAAAATCGTAAAACGCGATCTGGCGCACAACGGTGTTGATCATGTCCTCGACTTTGKWGGCCARCAKCACTTTGCGCNGAYMYYKRGTCWTNGGYKYCMKMRAGCANTTYGNYKGAAGGTCAGCATTTCWCCAAAAACSSWSGCTGTYTCSGCMAGSGTCARWGGCGTKYYGGCMAKCAAYKCMCCTTGGYCSSCKGCMAGYACYTGATGCACACCGTGGCCCAGTTCGTGGGCTARGGTCATGACATCGCGGGGTTTYCCGAGGTAGTTCAGCATCACGTAGGGGTGGACATCAGTAACKGTTGGGTGCGCGAATGCACCGGGGGCTTTGCCGGGTTTTACGCCTGCGTCAATCCAACCCTTGTCAAAGAACGGCTTTGCAATCTGGGCCATTTCGGGGGAAAAATCGCTGTAGGCGTCCAGCACCAGATCGCGGGCGGCGTCCCAGTTGACGGTGCTGGTATCTTCCATTGGCAGCGGCGCGTTGCGGTCCCAGACCTGCATCACGTCCAGTCCCAGCCATTTGCGTTTCAGCTCATAGTACCGGTGGCTTAGCTTTGGGTAGGCTTTGACGACGGCGTTGCGCAGGGCCTCGACCACTTCTGGTTCCACGTCATTGGACAGGTGGCGGCCGGTTTGTGGTGTTGGCATTTTGCGCCATTGGTCTTCAATGTCTTTTTCCTTGGCCAGCGTGTTATGGACGCGGGCGAACAGTTTGACGTTTTCACCAAATACCCGGGCCAGTTCGCGTGACGCGGCTTCGCGTTTGTCGCGGTCATGTTCCGAGAGGTAATTCAGCGTAGCTTCGATCCCCAGTGTCTCTCCTTCCATCTCAAACGTCAGCCCGGCGATGGTTTCATCGAATAGTTTGTTCCAGGCCGTTGCCCCGACAACTGATTGATCATGCAGAAATTTTTCCAGCTCATCCGATAACTGATAGGGCCGCAAGGCGCGCATCCGATCGAACACCGGTTTGTAGCGGGCCAGATCATCGCTGTCTTTGAACAGCCCGGCAAGATGATCATTTTCCAGTCGGTTAATTTCCAGCGTGAAGAAAACCATCGCGGTTGAATATGTGGTGATCTTGTCCTGACAGTCGGACATGAATTTCGCGCGATCCGCGTCGGTGGTGTTCTGGTAATAGCGCAGGCCGGCAAACGACATAATACGACCGGCGATGCCAGATATTTTTTCGTTGCGCAGCAAACATTCCAGCATGCCATCTGCGTCCAGTTCTCCCAGTTTGCCCTCATAATCTTTGGCGAAATCGGCACAGGCCTTTTCTAGCCATTTTAGATCCTGCGCCAGCTCAGGGGCTTCTTCACCGGTATATAGATCACTAAGATCCCAGTCAGGCAGATTGCCAAGCTCATTGCCGCCCTTGGTATCGGCGCTGAAAACGGGGGTTGGAAGATTGGGGGACATCGAAAACCTCATTTATATGTTGGCTCAGACATAGGCCGTAGCGGCGGTTGGGTTCAAGGCGCGTTTGGCTGTTGCAATCAGCTTTGGCGCGGCTAGGGTGCAGGGCAGGAGAATTGTTATGAAAACGGSGACATTTCGCGAACGTATGCTGGCAGGTGAGCGGCTGGTGGGGACGTTTTTACGCACCCCGGCACCTGAGCTGATGGAAATACTGGCCGGAACCGGATTGGATTTTATCTGTCTGGACGCCGAGCATGCGCCGTTTGACCGTGCCCGGATGGATGCGTGTCTGGCAGTGGCACGGGGATTGGATTTTCCCACACTGGTGCGCGTGGCCACGGGGACGCCCGAATATATCATGCAGGCGCTGGATGCCGGTGCGGTTGGCATTGTCGTGCCCCATGTGATGGATGCGGGGCAGGCGGCGGATATCGCGCGGGCGGCAAGGTTTGGCCATGGCGGGCGCGGCTATAATGGCGGCACCAGATGGGGTGGTTACGGCGCGCTGGATATGGCCGGGATGCTGGACAAATCGGAACGGGAAACCGTGGTGATCGCGCAGATAGAAGAGCCGGAAGGCGTAGACGCAGCGGCGGATATTGCGGCGGTAGAAGGGATTGATGCCCTGTTCATCGGCCCGGCGGACCTATCGATTGCTTATGGTAAACGAGACATGGAATCGGACGAGCTAACGCGCGCGTTTGAAACAGTTGGCCGCGACGCTCGGGCGCATGGCAAGGCGTTTGTGACCTATGTGCCCAGTGCCGAAAAGGTGGCGCAGTGGGAAAGTGCAGGGGTAAACGTGTTTGTGGTGCTTTCTGAGCAGAACTGGGTGGAGCAGGGCGCGCGCGCGGTTGTTGAGGGATTTAAGAGCTGACAATACAAAAGGGCCGCCCCTTAACGGGCCGACCCTTTTGAAGCTCAAAATTTTGGCGTCTTAGCCGACGGTCCAGGTGGAGCGTGTGCAGACGTTATAGCCACGCTCAATTATTTCGTCGCCGTCAGCGAACCTGGCTTTCAGGTCAAACATACATGCGCCAGAGCCATCGTCGATATCGATGTTCATTGAACGCCCACTAGGCAATACGTCAGACCCGAATATGTCTTCTTCCCAGCTGTCGCGCGATGTGTTTGATGCAAAGAAATGGGTCATGGTCACACCTGTTGTGTTCCCGATCTGGACAACGCGGTTGGCTGAACTTGTCGTTGCCACTTCTGCACACGCGCTTAGARAAAGGGCGGATGCGGCGACGAGTAGTAAGTTTTTCACGGAAATATTCTCCTACTGAAATTGAACGATTTTTGCCATCAATCCAGATCAATACTAAATCTGTGGCAGGATTAAGCCCCTGTGATGGCTGGAAAAACGTGTCATTCATTGGGCTGTGGCCCGAAGACACCAGTGTTTTAGCCCGGATGTTTTGAAAACAAATTATCCGCCGCTGCAAAGAATGCCGCGCGGGTTTCGGGTTTTTCCATAATAATTTCATGTTCGGCATCYGGGACAATTTCCAGATGACCGCCCTGCCACTGTGCCATGATCAGATGTACCGGGCGCGGGTCGACGATACGTTCCGCACCGCCCAGAAATGTCACAGTCGGGATCTGTGGGGGTGCCATTTTCACCAGCTCGGCCATTTCGAGCAGCGCCTCATATAACCAGGACAGGCTTGGTCCGCCTAAGGTCAGTTCGGGATGGGCTTTAGCCTGTCTTTGAAGGTAGGCGTACATGTCCGGGTCAGATGTCAGGTTGTTGTCTAAGAATGGCGCGATACGTACGTAAGTATCAGCGCCGTTGCCGGGCGCAAAAGTTTTACCTTTACCCATAGTGTCCATGAACCATGATAACGGGCCGGCAACCGGGCGCAGGTGCCGCGCCATGGCCAGCCCCCACATTGGCCCACTGAATGCAACCGCATTTACGTCCAGCCCATTGTGTAGCGCGCGCAGACCGATGCAGCCACCCATGGAATGGCCCACCAGATACCGGGGGCCGGGGCAGTTCAGGCTGTCTGCGAGTTTGGTCATCGCAGCGATATCCAACTGGAAATCGTTGAAGCTGTCGACGTGGCCCAGCATGGCTTCATCGGTCAGCCGGTCGGCCAGACCCTGACCGCGCCAGTCTATAGCCAGCGTGCTATAGCCAAGGGCCAGCAGGTCAACCGCCGCACGGCCGTATTTTTCGATATATTCGGTGCGGCCGGGGAATAGTAGCACGGTGCCTTTGTTGCCCCCCGGCCAATACGCAATACGCAACCGCACCCCATCCGAGGCTTTTACCCAATAGGCACGGCCACCTTCCGGACCTTCGGCCAGATCGTTGAACAGGGGGGCGTCTTCCATGAACTAGGCCAGAACTGCGGCGAGCTTCATCGCCAGCCCCATATCACCGTCGACCGAAAGCTTTCCGGTCATAAACGCGGAAGTGGCGTTCATGTCGCCCGACAATATCGCCTGAAATGTTTCTGCGTCGGCATTTAGGGTAACTTCAGCGTCTGAATCCCCGGCGCGCGCGCCATCCGCGTCAATCGTAATGTTGCCTTCACCCTCAATGGAAAACATGGCCGTACCATCAAAACCGCCTTCCATTTTGTCATTAAGCGCTTTTACGGCTGCGTCTATCACATCACTCATTTCTGCTCATCCCTAAATTGTGACCACGGGTGTCTCGATTTTCCCGGTATTTACGTTAAGTTCGGTATTATTATGACTTTTGCAGCACGCTTACTCAATTCTACCGTTACGGCACTTTTCTTTATATTTGTGCTTTCTTCCCCTCTGTTTGCCCAAACCGAGGTGCTTGATCAACTGTTTGATGAACTGGCAGCGCCTGAGTCGCCGCAGTGGCAGCGGATTGAACAGGAAATTTGGATTGAGTGGTCAAAATCCGGCTCGGATTCGATGGATTTCCTGTTGGAACGGGGGCGTGCCGCGATGTCGGCGGGGGATTATGAGGTGGCGATTGAACATTTTACCGCCCTCACGGATCATGCGCCGGAATTTGCCGAGGGTTGGAACGCCCGCGCCACGGCGTACTTTCTGGCTGATCTTTATGGCCCGTCGTTAAGTGACATCCGCCAAACCCTGGCGCTGAACCCGCGTCATTTCGGTGCGATGTCGGGGTTGGGCCGGATATTGGAACAAATGGGTTATCAGCAAGAGGCACTGGACGCATTTCGCGCGGCGCAGGCTATACATCCCCACAAACCCTCCATAAAAGACACCATTGAGCGGTTGGAAAAAGAGCTTGGCGGCACCAATCTGTAGATCTGTCTGGGGGCCCTTCATTGGCCGAAAATGTGCGCATAACGGCCGTTCTGGGGCCGACCAACACTGGTAAAACCCACTATGCAATTGAGCGGATGCTGGCACATCGTACAGGTGTGATTGGCCTGCCGCTGCGGTTGTTGGCGCGGGAAGTTTACGACAAGATCGTAGCGATGCGTGGCCCGTCGGTGGTGGCGCTTGTGACAGGTGAAGAACGCATTGTACCACCGCGCACCCAGTATTGGGTGGCCACGGTAGAAGCGATGCCAATCGGCAATGGCGCTGATTTTCTGGCCGTGGATGAGATACAGTTATGCGCCGACGCCGAGCGGGGGCATGTGTTTACCGAGCGGCTGTTGCACGCGCGCGGGATGATCGAAACGCTGTTTTTGGGTTCGGACACGATGAAACCGGCGATAGCGGCGATGGTACCCGAAGCGCAGTTTCTGTTCAAAGAGCGGTTTTCGCAATTATCCTACGCAGGTTCGAAAAGTATAAGCCGGATGCCTGCCAGATCGGCAATTGTGGGGTTTTCTGTTGAAAATGTATATGCGATAGCTGAACTGCTACGCCGCCAAAAGGGTGGTGCCGCGGTTGTTATGGGGGCGCTAAGCCCGCGAACCCGCAATGCGCAGGTGGAACTTTATCAAAACGGCGATGTCGATTATCTTGTGGCGACCGATGCTATTGGTATGGGGCTGAACCTTGATATCAAACATGTCGCGTTTTCGTCGCTAAGCAAATTTGATGGTCGCCGGATGCGCCCTTTGATGGCGCAGGAACTGGCGCAGATTGCCGGGCGGGCAGGGCGCTATACTGATCCGGGCAGCTTTGGGCTGACCGGGGATGCGGGCAAGCTGGATGAGCAAACCGTGCAGGCGATTGAAAACCACCGCTTTGCGCCGACCAGAAAGTTGCAATGGCGCAACCGGGATCTGACGTTTGCAACTGTGGATCATCTGATCAAGTCGCTGGAGCTGGCGAGCGATGATGACTGGTTGTTGCGCACCCGTGAGGCCGACGACCTGAGTGCGTTGAAAACACTAGCCGCCATCCCCGAGCTAAAGGGGCGTTGTGGCGATATTCCAACCGTAAAACTGCTGTGGGACATCTGCCGGGTACCGGATTTTCGCGGCATATCCGCATCTGAACATGCCAGCCTGCTGGAACAGATATTTGGCTTCATCCATGAATTCGGCCGGGTGCCGGATGACTGGCTGGCCCGCCAGATTGCCCGGATTGATCGCACCGACGGTGACATTGATACGATTTCCCGGCGATTGGCGTTTATCCGCACCTGGACCTACGTCGCGCAGCGTAAAGGCTGGCTGGATGACGAAAACCATTGGCGTGAGGCCACGCGCGCTGTAGAAGACCGCCTGTCGGACGCTTTACATGGCGCTCTGACACAAAGATTTGTCGACCGGCGGACATCTGTTCTGCTTCGCCGGTTGAAGCAAAAGGAGAGCCTGGTGGCTGAAGTGAGTGATAAAGGTGATGTAACCGTCGAAGGTCAATTCGTCGGGCGTTTAGAAGGTTTCAGGTTCAGTCAGGATAAAAGTGCCTCAGTGGATGAGGCAAAGACATTGCGCGCGGCCAGTTTTGCCGCACTTGCGCCGGAGTTTCATCTGCGCGCAGACCGGTTTTACAATTCGCCGGATACCGAGATTGATTACACCGAACAGGGTGGATTGATGTGGGGCGAACATGCGGTTGGCAAGCTGGTCAAAGGGTCGGAAGCTTTAAAGCCTGTAGCTGAGGCGTTTGTCGACGAAGAAGCTGGCGCTGATGTCGCCGCCAAGGTGCAACGCCGGTTGCAGCATTTCATAGATCGCAAGGTCGCGACCCTGTTCGAGCCAATGCTGGAGTTGAGCCGTGACGAGAGCCTGACAGGTCTGGCGCGCGGATTTGCGTTTCTACTGGTAGAAGCGTTCGGCGTAGCCCGGCGCGATGCGGTGGCGACCGAGGTTAAAGAACTTGATCAGGACGCCCGCGGGACCTTGCGCAAGCATGGAATTCGGTTTGGTCAGTTTACCATCTTTATGCCTGCGTTGCTGAAACCGGCACCCACCCGGTTGCGGTTGGTTTTATGGTCTCTTTCCACGGGCTTGGATGAATTTCCCGAAAGCCCACCTGCCGGTTTGGTAACAATACCATCCGTCAAATCTGCCCCAACCGGTTATCACACGATGTCGGGGTATCGTCAGGCTGGTGAGCGCGCGATCCGGATTGATATGCTGGAACGGCTTGCAGATATGCTGCGCGTTGAAGACAGCCGCGGTGGGTTCGAAGCGAATCCGGATATGTTGTCGATCACCGGCATGACGCTGGAGCAGTTTGCCGATCTGATGCAGGGGCTGGGCTATAAATTTGAAAAGGGCGAGCGCGAGAAGGTGAAGGCAGTCGTAGCTGAGGCTGAGGCTGAGGCTGAGGCTGAGGCTGAGGTGAAAGAGGTACAGGCTGAAGTCGAAGTTGAAGCCCCGAAAGATACTGCTGAAGAAATTGAAGTTGCGGCTGAAGAAGTAAAAGTAGTTCCTGATGCCGAAGAAGACACAGGCCCGGTGATGGAGGTGTTCTACATCTTCAAATGGGGCGGAATTCGTCCGGCGCGACCCGAAGCGGGAACTCGGCAAAAGCCACAGGGCAAACGCGGTAAACCCAAGGGCAAACGCCCCCCTGCCGGGGACAAGAAGCCGCAGAAATTTGCCACCCGCCCGCCGAAAGAAAAAAAGATTGACCCTGACAACCCGTTTGCAGCGGCGCTGATGGGCCTGATGGATAAGAACTGATTGTCGGGTGATCCTGAAAGCATTCGCGTCGACCGCTGGTTGTGGTTTGCACGATTCTTCAAAACCCGCGGATTGGCGACAAAATTGGTTCAGGCCGGCCATGTTCGGGTGAACTCGACGAAAATATCCAAACCCTCCCACAGTGTTGGGCCCGATGATACGTTGACTTTTTTGCAGGCAAAAACAGTTCGGGTGGTGCGTATTGTCGAGGTCGGCGCGCGGCGAGGCCCGGCATCCGAGGCGCAGGCACTATACGATGATCTGACCCCTGTTCCCGAAATCTCCAACAATAAGCCGTTTGCCGAACGTAAGGGCCGCCCCACCAAACGTGACCGACGCGCAATTATCAAATCGCGCCGCGAGATGCTTGATTGATCGGCGCGGCTGCAATACTAGACCCTGAACCAACCGGCTGGACTGTTGAATGACCTATATTGTTAACGACGCCTGCATTGAATGCAAATACACCGACTGTGTAGAGGTCTGCCCCGTGGATTGCTTCTATGAGGGCGAAAATATGCTGGTAATCCATCCGGATGAGTGCATCGATTGCGGCGTTTGCGAACCAGAATGTCCGGCGGATGCGATCCGCCCGGACACTGAACCAGATGCGGAAAAATGGGTTGAATTTAACCGAAAGTATTCCGAATTGTGGCCGGTGATTATCAGCAATAAGGACCAGTTACCCAACGCTGAAGAACGCGACGGAGAAGAGGGTAAGTTAGAGAAGTATTTCTCTGAAAAACCCGGTGAAGGCGGTTGATTCCTGCGGCGTCAATTTTCAGGAGACGCTCGCAATTATATCTATAAAAACAGCCACTTAGTGATGCCTTTTATGGGCCTCATTTTTGTGATATGATACCCCTGAAGAAACATTGAGAATCCCGATTGTTTGCAGGTGCATCAGAGCGCCGGTAAATAGGAATTCACGCCGTAATATTTTCACCCTGGAGCGGAAATCGCCCCATGCGGTGTTCTTTGGCGCGAAAATTGGGACATCGTATGAGGATATGAGCCTAAATGAGCAAGTCTAAGAAATATGATTTCCGCCCGAACGAATTCGTGGTGTACCCGGCACATGGTGTTGGCAAGGTGGTTACAATTGAAGAACAGGAAGTCGCCGGTTTGGTGCTGGAACTGTTTGTGATTGCGTTTGAAAAAGACAAAATGACCCTGAGAGTGCCGACCAATAAAGCGATCGAAGTAGGGATGCGTTCACTGTCTTCGCCGGAAATTGTCGCGCGTTGCATGGTGACCCTAAAAGGCAAAGCGCGGGTCAAGCGGGCGATGTGGTCACGCCGCGCGCAGGAATATGAGCAGAAGATCAATTCAGGTGATCTGATCTCCATCGCCGAGGTGGTGCGTGACCTGCACCGCACCGATGATCAGCGCGAGCAGAGCTATTCCGAGCGTCAGTTATACGAAGCAGCGCTGGAACGCCTGACACGTGAAGTGGCGGCTGTGGCCGGTTCTGACGAAATGGATGCGCAGCGTAAAATCGACGATGTGTTGATGTCACGGGTCGTTGCGGCCTGATATTGTTGAATGTTGAATGTTGAATTGGCCGCTGCCGGTCGGGTGGCGGCTTCTTCTATTGTGCCAAGAGTTTTCTGAAAACTCTTGGGAAAATTATTCAGAATGATTTTTCACCACTTATCCGGCCAATAGAAAAATTGTGGTTAATACACCGATTTCCGCAATCTGTTGGCTGGCGCCCAAAACATCGCCGGTTTGCCCGCCGATTTTTGCAAGGGTAATTTTTGCTACGCCCCAGGTCAGGCCGGCGACGGCCAACAGGGCGGGAAGGGTGAGGAAACCGATAAAAAACAGAGCAATTAGCAGGGCGACCGTAATGTTGAGCACAAATGTTTCCACAGACGGGCGGCCCGTGCTGGCGGATAGCCCTTCCCCGCGCGCCGGCAACAGGTAGAACATCAACGCTGCCATCGGCACCCGTGAAAGGACGGCCGCGCCGATCAATGGGCCAATGACTGAGCCCGTTTCGAATAGAGTGCTGAGCAAGATCCAACGCAGCAATACCGACAATATCAGGGCCAGGGTGCCATAGGTGCCGATGGCACTGTCTTTCATGATCTCAAGACGCCGTTCTTTGTCCCAACCACCCCAGAAACCGTCGGCGCAATCAGCCAGACCGTCTTCGTGCATCGCCCCGGTCAGGATGATTTGGGCGGCAATGGCGATACCCGCGGCCAGTCCTGATGGAAGGTCGATTGATATTGCGATCAATGCGATGATGCCTGACAACAGGCCCACCAGCGCTCCGGCCAGTGGCCAGGCCCATGCGGCGTGAATACCTCGTTCGCCGTTTGAGTTTACCGGCAGACGCGTGAGCAGGGCGATACTTTCGACGATGTCGCCAGGCTGAAGCCGTGCAGTGTCGCGATTGGCCATTCAGGTGCCCCATTCGTTCTTGCAGTTACCTGCGCAGCGTTACAGAAATACGACAACACAATCAACGGAAGCGCGCCCATGACCATGATCAGCAATGTAAATGAATTTCGCAGTATTTTGGCCGGGTTTTCGGGGCCTGACGGCGATGCCTTAGCCGAGGCACGGGACCGCAATGGCCAGCTAACCAAACCACCCGGCGCGCTTGGGCAGTTAGAGGATCTGGCAATCTGGTATGCGGGCTGGCGCGGCGATGCGCAGCCTGAGTTGAAAAATCCACAGGTGATTATTTTTGCAGGAAATCATGGGGTTACGGCGCAAGGTGTGTCGGCGTTCCCGGCGGAAGTCACCGTGCAGATGGTGGCGAACTTTACCCATGGTGGTGCTGCGATCAACCAGTTGGCGAAGACGTTTGGTGCAAAAATGGATGTGCATGCACTGGAACTGGATCGCCCGACAGCCGATTTCACAACTGGTCCGGCGATGGATGAGGATGAATTTTTATCCGCATTGAACACCGGCTGGGCGGCGGTCGATCAAAGCGCTGATCTTCTGGTCACCGGCGAAATGGGTATTGGAAATACAACGTCGGCGGCGGCGATTGCGACAGCACTTTATGGTGGGGACGCAGGTGACTGGACCGGGCGCGGGACTGGGGTGGACGACGCCGGGCTGGCGCTGAAAACCCACGTTGTGGAACAGGGGCTGGTCGCCAATCCGGACCGTGACCCGCTGGAAATACTGCGTTGTTTAGGTGGGCGCGAACTGGTGGCGATGGTGGGGGCGATAGCACGGGCGCGGGTGTTGAACATTCCGGTTATTCTGGACGGGTTTATCTGTACGGCTGCCGCCGCGACGCTGGAGGCTGCGCAAAAAGGCGCGTTGGATCATACGGTAGCCGGGCATGTATCTGCGGAATCTGCGCATCGGGCATTACTGGCGAAGCTGAGCAAAGAGCCGCTGCTTTCACTGGACATGCGACTTGGCGAAGGCTCGGGCGGGGCATTGRCCATTGGCGTTCTCAGAGGCGCAATTGCCTGCCATTCCGGCATGTCAACATTTGCGGAAGCCGGGGTCGCGGGGGGCTAGGCCTCATTTTTATCATTTGATTGCTTGCTCCTAATTTCGGACAACTCAATCATGAATTCAGCGTTCAATTCTTTGGCGCGCTTCACAAACGCTGCATTTTTCTGGTTCGGAATGTCCGGGTCCCACAGGGTTGCCAGTTCTTTCAAATCGGTACGATCGCGTTTGTAGAACGCCTTTTCCTGCTGTGAGGCCTCATAATCGGTCAACCCCAGTGCCTCCAAAGCGAAACGTCCGGCGCGTAAGGAACCGTCAAACATTTCACGTACAATGTCATTCGCCCCGGCGCGGTACAGCCGGTACACCTGATCGCGGTCRCGGGCGCGGGCAACGATGTGGATRTCAGGGCGTTGCCGRCGCGCGTGCGTCACCAGYYTGATCGCCGCTTCCGGGTCATCCAGTGCCACAATCAGCACCTTGGCATCGTCCAGTCCTGCGGAATGCAACAGGTCGGGGCGGGTGGGGTCACCAAAGAAAGCCTTGGCCCCGAAAGCGCGCAGCAGATTTACTGTTTCAAGGTTGTGATCCAGCACAGTTGTTTTGAAACCGCTCCCCTGTAACAGACGATCCGGGATCTGACCGAAACGCCCGACACCGGCGATGATGGTGGTGCCTTGCGACTCAATCTCATCGGGCTCCAGCCCTTCGCCGTCCTCCGAGAAACGCTTGGAAATCTGGTCAAACAGGATGAACAACAACGGAGTCAGCAGCATCGACAGCGCCACCACCAGCAGCAAGGTTTCTGACAACTCGCGGGGAATTACGTTTTGCTGAACTGAGAAAGAAAGCATCACAAAGCCAAATTCACCAGCCTGTGCAAGCCCAAGGGTGAATAACCAGCGATCCCGACCACGGATGTGGAATATCTTGGCAAGGATTAACAAAATCGCTGCTTTGATGGCTATCACGGCAATGGTCAGGCCAACAATGCTGGTAAAATCCGCAAACAGCAGGGTGAAATTGATGCCCGCCCCGACAGTGATAAAGAACAACCCTAACAGCAGGCCCTTGAAGGGTTCAATGTCGGCTTCCAGCTCATGGCGGAATTCTGAGTTGGCCAGAACGACACCGGCGAGGAATGTGCCAAGGGCCGGGGACAGGCCGACGAGGATCATCAGGCTTGCAATACCGACGACGATGAACAGGGCGACGACGGTGTATAGCTCGCGCAGATGTGCTGAGTGGATGTATTTGAACAGGGGTCGGGTCAGGTAGATGCCGCCAAGGATTACTGCGGCGACGGCGGCGATGGTGACCAGTGTGACCCCCCAGCCGGGCAGGCCTTCGACCAGCGACATCGCGGTTTCAGCGCCYTCGCCGTAGCCCGTCGCTGGCTCTTTATTTTGCAACCCCGGCAGCGCCAACAGCGGCACCAGTGCCAGCATCGGGATCACGCTGATATCCTGACTTAGCAGCACGGAAAAAGCCGACCGCCCGCCATTGGTTTGCATCAGCCCTTTTTCTTTCAGCGTTTGCAATACGATAGCAGTGGAGCTWAGSGARAAYGTCAGMCCCACWGCCAGAGATTCACCGGTTGGCAGCCCCAGCATCATTGCKCCAGCCATGATTGCACCGGTGGTCAGCCCGATTTGCAAGCCCCCCATGCCAATCAGGCGGTGGCGCATGTCCCACAACGCACTTGGTTCCAGTTCAAGCCCGACCAGAAACAGCATCATCACCACGCCAAATTCAGCAAAGTGCTGCAAATCCTGGGTTTCCGAGCCGACCAGCCCGGTCATTGGGCCAATGATAATCCCGGCGATCAGATAGCCCAGAACTGAACCAAGCCCCAGCCGTTTGGCAACCGGCACTGCCACCATAGCCGCYGCCAGATAGATCGAGGCCTGAAACAGAAAACTTTCCATTGGGGAAATCCTTTAGGTGGGCAGTGGCGCGTCGGCTTTTAGCTGGTCCATAACAATCTGGCTTTGCACCCGCGCAACCGAAGGCATCGGCAGAAACACATCATGGATCAACCGGTTCAGGGCCGCAAGGTTWTCGCAATACACCCGCAGTAAATAGTCCGCGTCACCGGTCAGCGTCCATGCGCTGGTGATCTCTGGCAGGGTTTCGACCTGTCGGGTGAAATCGGCAACTTGYTTGGGYTCRTGGCTGGCCATTTGCACMTGGATAAAYGCYTGMACATTCAGCCCCAGATGCTGYGGGCARAGCCGGGCAGCGTAGCCTTCGATGTAGCCGTCTGCCTCSAGYCGTTGTCGCCGTCGCCCGGCCTGACTGGGGGAWAGGTTCAGCAATTCGCCCAGTTCCTGRCTGGTSAGGTGGGCGTTGTTTTGCAGGGCATCCAGCAATTTACAGTCAGTTTCATCTAATTTCATGGTGCGGCCTTTGAGCGTAAATTTATAGATAGRTGCAATATCACCGCAAAAATCATACAAAACAAGCCAATAATTGCGCACTCTACTCCTGATATACGCGGTACAATGGGGTAACGCGAACCGAGCAGGAGGATTAAGCTATGGGCCCTTTCCCACATGATGCACCGAAATCAACGATAACACCCGAAAACCCGGCCGGTACTGACGGATTTGAATTTGTTGAATTCGCCCACCCTGATCCACAAGAGTTGCGCGACCTGTTCGATCGGATGGGCTATCTTCATACCGCCACCCACAAATCCAAGAATATCGAACTATGGCAGCAGGGCGATATTACCTATGTGCTGAACGGCGAACCCGGTTCGTTTGCGGCGCGTTTCGTTGATGAGCACGGCCCCTGTGCGCCCTCAATGGGCTGGCGCGTGGTCGATGCCCAGCACGCCTTTGATTATGCGGTGTCCAAAGGGGCTGAGCCCTATACCGGGAGCGACAAAACCATGGATGTCCCGGCAGTTCTGGGGATTGGCGGATCACTAATTTACTTCATTGATAACTACTACGAAACCAGCCCTTACAACGATGAATTCAACTGGGTGGCCAAGACCCACCCCAAAGGTCTGGGGTTTTATTATCTCGATCACCTGACCAACAATGTTCACAAGGGCAATATGGACAAATGGTTCGCGTTTTATGCGGGTGTGTTCAATTTCAAGGAAATCCGGTTTTTCGATATTGAAGGCAAGTTCACCGGGCTAGTTAGCCGTGCGCTGACCTCACCCTGTGGCCGAATCCGTATTCCGGTGAATGAAGATCGCGGTGAAAAGGGCCAGATTGTYGARTAYCTGAAACGCTACAACGGTGAAGGCATCCAGCATATCGCGGTGGGGACCGACGATATTTATGCCTCGACTGATGCGATTGCCGAGCGTGGTGTCAAATTTATGCCGTCGCCGCCGAAAGCCTACTACGAGCTAAGCAAATCCCGTGTGGTTGRCCAYSAKGAACCGCTGGAAGAAATGATGAAGCACGGCGTTCTGATCGACGGCGAAGGTGTGGTGGATGGCGGCGAAACCCGCATTCTGTTGCAGATATTTTCGAAAACCGTGGTTGGGCCGATCTTCTTTGAATTTATCCAGCGYAAAGGGGATGAYGGCTTTGGCGAAGGCAATTTCCGCGCTTTGTTTGAAAGCATTGAGCAGGACCAGATTGATCGCGGTGTRCTGAAAGCTGGTTAGCGTTCAGCCCTTGGGCATTTCCAATGTCAGGGTGCGGTTTCCCTTGATATAACGTAAATTATTGCTGTCGATGGCGGCGACCTTGCCGCCGTCCAGCCTGTCACCGACCTGAACTTTTAGATATCGCCCGCTTTTAAGTCGCACCAATGCGCGTCGATCCGACGAAGTGCCATAAACGCCGATCAGGTTGACACGCGACAGCTTGATCGCATTTTCAAAGGTGGCTTCGCGGGCTACCGATGMGCGTGTCGGGATCGCCGGGATTTGCGGGGCTGCAATGGCTGCGGCTGAAGCTGAAGCCACTATTGTTTCAACACGCTCGGCACTTTTAAGCGCGGCGGCGACCATGGCCGTTTCGACAGTTTTGGCAAAACCAGCGGGGCGCAGGGTCGGAGACACGGAACTTAGCACGGCTAATTCGGTCGGTGYCTGATCAACGCCGCCGATTTCTTCCTGCGCTGAAACCGGACGCGCAGTGGGGCGGATTGCTGCCAGTTCAAGGCGTGAGCGTCCGCTTAATATTGAACGCTCATTAATTTCAATCAGGTTTTCCGGGCGTGCCAGTGGTCGGGTACGCGGTAGTTCCGGGGTGGGTTCRATTACGGGCTGGGTGATATCGGGGCCGCCGGGGCGCAGCGAGGGTACAGTGCTKGGCTTGCCAGAGAATATRCGGATACCATCGGGAGTAAGCGCCCCGTCAGGGTGRGCGCGCACAAAGCCGCGTTCATCCAGATCAAAGACCGTACCCGCCGCNGGGGGGGGCAGGAATTCCCCTGGTTTCACATCATTCAGAGCGGTTGCGATTCCGGGCAGGGCAATGGCATCATGGCTAAGCACTTTTCGATCAATTGAGGCCACGTAAAGATTATCAATCCGATCCGCGCTAAGATCCACCGGCGGGAACGGAGCYTGTGGCCAGATGCCGGTGCTTGCATAAACCTCTGCCGCAGTTTTTGGGCTGGGGCTGGCGTTTAGTGCGGCTTCTTCGGCCAGTTCACTTGGTGTTGGCTCATCCAGTTCAGTGACGGGTTGCTGCGGCGGGGTCAAAGCAGCGAGTTCGATGTCCGCAGGCGGAAGTGGTGCGATGGTTTCAATTTCCGGGCCCGGGTTCGGGGTGGTAGTTTCGACAGTTTTTTGTGCCGGCGTGGTAAATCCGCTCCAAATCCGGGATAGGGCGATTGGTTTTTCCAGAAGCAGGCTGGATAGCAGACCTGCCAGCACTAAAACCACCACTAACCCAAGGGTMAGTATCARTCCCAGATATCTAGGTTTGCCCCCCACATCGGCGTTCCTGCGCGCGCCAAACACCGTCATTGATTCGACTTCACTGGTGSTTTTTGCACGCGCCGGAGCGGGCGAGCCGTTTACTTTGGCTACCGGCGCCGGGGGGATTTTTTGCGCCGGTGCGGGCTTGGGTGTTTTGGCAGTCTTGCGGCCACGGTTGGGCTTTACCCCGGCAAGGCTGGGGGCCGTAACCGGCATCGGGGTTATCTCGGGTTGTTTCGGGGCGCTGCCCAGCTTAGGTGCGGAATTGGCGTCACTTGGTTCCTTGTCGCCGTAAAGAGCAATGCGTGCTTCGATGCGGTCAAGTTTTCCAAAATCGTCAGATGTTTGCGAACCGACACGACGAGAAGAAAATGTSSMSGAGANAKMAAAWGKGYCGKRKWCAKSWWRRKSGTCGKSYTCWGRWTSKKSKTCGGYYTCTGMWTCWGRYWSGGTTTCTGGTTCAGAYWGGGTTTCCGTTTCAGCATCTAAAACATCAGGTTCTTCAGCTTCCGACTGGTCTTCGGTCTCTGCATCCGGTTCTGACTGCGKCGCACCTTCTATATCTGTGTCGCTTTGCTCTGTTTGGCCCTCATCCGGTTCGGCGGTTTCAATGTCCAGCCTGCCAACCWCCACCACCGGCTTGGCATCGGGTTCCACCTGTTCGCCGTCCTGAAACAGGGTGTCGCAGAAACTGGACTGGCCGAAATACGGCTCGCCAATGAATTCGCCGTCTTCGGGAATGGCTACAAATGAAACCGGGTTAAATCGGTGTTCGGTGGCGAAACCTTCGGCCTCTTGCAGGGTTTCGCGGGCAACGGCGGCGACATGTACGGCACCGTTTCCGGCCTCGACCCAGTCGAATACCAGATCATCAAGGCTGTAGGGTGTAGCCCCTTCCAGCGCGTCACGGATCACACGGTCACGCTCATCACCRATTGTGCCATGTATATCGACGGTTTGGTACAGGATCTGTGAATTGGGAATAACGAGTTTTGAGGCTAGTTGCCCCCCGGCGAGATCAGAGGCGGTATTGCGCAGATAGCGCAGCCGTTCCGGCAGCTCGGGGTCATCCAGCTCGACTTCGCCAATGCTGTGCCAGCCACCAGTTGCGCGGTGCAAAAGGCTGAGGCCATCATGGCTTAGGTTCAGGGCAAAACTGGGCTTCATTATTCGGGTCTAACACATGCTCGGCTTTGCGCAGACGAACGGGGCCTGCGGTGCCAGACTATAGCAGGAATTCGCCGAGGAAAAGGGTAACGCTGATGGAATAACTTGCACCGGGGTCAAAAAAAAAGCCACTTTGGCTTGGAAATCAGGAAAGTGAAGTTGATGAGAATTGTTTTAGTAAGTTTGACGACGATTTTGTTGATGGTTTTGCCCCTGGCGGCGCAGGACGCCGGGCGCCTGACAATTGTTGGCCATGGCAGCGTCGAAAGCGTGCCGGATATGGCGACGATCAGCCTTGGTGTAACCAATGAAGCACGCACAGCCGCGGCGGCTCTGGCGGCAAATTCGGCGACKRCSKGRSKGMYGYYGYWGRWAAWYGCKMMRKYSGRRMTRRMRMYKYSSGRYRYGCWRRCMAGTGGGCTGTCGCTGTCACCCCGTTGGAGCAACCGTTCCGGCAACAGCAACGCCCGTCCGACGATTGTYGGATATAGCGTTAGTAATCAGGTCACAATTCGCGTGCGCGACTTGGATCGGCTGGGGGGTATTCTGGACGCGGTTGTGCAGAGCGGTACCAACCAGTTTCACGGCCTTAGCTTTGGTCTGCAAGATCCTGTTCCTGCAACAGATTTAGCGCGCGAAGCAGCGGTAAAGGATGCTATCCGCAAGGCACAACTYTATGCGGCAGCAGCCGGGGTTGAACTGGGGGCGATGCTGGAGTTGAGCGAGGTAGGCATATCTTCYCCRCGMCCGGTTATGGTRCGCGAGATGGCGCTGTCAGCCGATGTGCCGATAGCCCAGGGAGAGGTTTCCCTGAGCGCATCGGTAACGGTGGTGTTTGAAATCACCCCTTAAGCGGTGGCGATCGCCAACGCCTGATCCAGATCGTGGATCAGATCTTCGGTGTTTTCGATCCCGATGGATAGGCGCACAGTATTTGGCGCGGCTCCGGCAGCTTTCTGTTGTTCTTCAGTCAGTTGACGGTGCGTGGTGGAAGCGGAATGGATCACCAGCGRGCGGGTATCGCCAAGATTGGCGACGTGGCTGAAAATTTCCAGCGATTCCACCAGTTTAACGCARGCCTCATAGCCGCCCTTGATGGCGAAGGTAAACAGCGCCCCGGCACCTTTCGGGCAGATGCTGGCAACCCTGTCATAGTAGGGGGAAGAAGGCAGGCCAGCGTAGGTGACGAATTCGACCCGTGGGTCATTTTCCAGCCATGTGGCGATGGTTTTTGCGTTGGAGACATGGCGCTCCATCCGCAATGATAAGGTTTCGATCCCCATCAGCGTATAATGTGCCGCCTGTGGGTTCATGGTCATTCCCAGATCACGCAGACCAATGGCGATACCGTGAAATGTATAGGCCAGTGGGCCAAAGGTTTCGTGGAATTTCAGCCCGTGATAGGCCGGTTCCGGTTCGGAAAGTGAGGGAAATTTGTCGCTGGCGGACCAGTCAAACTTGCCGCTATCCACAAYGGCACCCCCGGTTACGGTGCCATTGCCGGTCAGGTATTTGGTGGTGGAATGTACCACCAGAGAAGCCCCATGTTCAAACGGGCGACACAGGTATGGTGTGGCCGAAGTGTTGTCAACAATCAGCGGAATGCCGGCGGTATCTGCAATGCCYGCAATGGCGTCCAGATCGGTGATATAACCGCCCGGATTAGCGATRCTTTCGCAAAAAACTGCCCGCGTATCATCRTCGATTGCAGCTTGCACAGCTTCCAGATCATCAAAGTCGACGAAAGTCGCCGACCATCCAAAGCGCTTAATCGTATGGGAAAACTGCGTAACTGTACCGCCGTAAAGCCGGGTCGACACCACCACATTGCGCCCCGGTGCCATCAGTGGAAACAACGCCATGATCTGCGCCGCGTGACCAGAGGAACAACAAACAGCCCCGACACCGCCCTCAAGCGTGGCAATGCGTTCCTGTAACACCGCAATCGTGGGATTGGTCAGGCGGGAATAAATGAATCCGACCTCTTGCAGGTTGAACAATGCAGCTGCGTGCTCGGCGTCACGAAACACATAAGCTGTGGTCTGATAGATCGGGGTCTGGCGCGCGCCCGTCGTCGGATCAGGGCGAGAACCGGCGTGGATTTGCAGTGTGTCAAAACCATGTGTGTGTTTATCGGTCATCTGTGGCCTCGTTTGTTTAAGTTAACTTGACGCTACGGAAATTTTTGGCGGGCTACAATATGGTTGGTTGAGAAAGGGGTGATTTTCTGTTGATTTGTTGTGACGTGGTAAAGCGTTCTGCGGGGGTGGGCCGAAGTGGGAAAAGTGTCAATATTAGGCCTGCTATCAAGCGCTTATCAGCCTATAGCGTTCCCAGAACCATTCTGATTGTAACGTCTAAATCAGGGTTGCCCGAACGCCCCGACAATGGYTGGCTCCAGGCGATGTAGACATCTTGATCCGTCAGAACCATTCGGGGAAAGTTGATAGAACCTGGCGCTTCATTAAGCGTGATCATCTGGGGATCACTGCACAGCTTACCGGGCCAGGCCCGGCAAACATACAGGGCTTCACCTGCGTCCAACCATTCCACCCAGGAAACAACTGCAGAACCATCATCAAGCTGGACCACATCGACCCGACCCGCTGCTTCCCCTATGTCAACTCGGATCGCTTCGCCAAATTTTACACCTGCGTCTTGTGAAAACGCCACCTTCACCGCCGGTATATCATCGGCGGCGGTGAACCATGYGACAACGGCTCGCTCTCCCGMGGTATCAATTGCCGGGCCGTTGACCGGGCAGCCGCTGATTTCCCAGTTATCCGCATGCACGATTTTGGGCTTTGACCAGATGCCATCAACCTGTCGCACCAGTGAAATATCGCGAACCTCATCCACTGTGCGGTCGCGGTAAACCACAAGCACCACGCCGCTGTCGGTAACTGCCGCCGAAGTTTGGCAACAGGTGCAGGTTCGGGCATCTAGCAGGGTGTCTTCGGACAGGCTGCCGTCCGGTTCGAAAGTGGTTGCGCGAAGTTGCATGGCGTTTGGGGTCGTCGATCCATTCGTGTTTGTCGTGTCCGCGTCATACGCGCGCCCGTCGAGCCATACCGCCAACAGCCGGTTTTGCGCGATCGGCAGCAGCGTGGCAAAACCGTKCTGGGTTGAAATTCCATCGCGGTGCGGCACGACGGTGTCRCCCCAGGTTCGACCCATGTCGTASGACAGYGCGATGTTYACGTCATAGTCATAGGATGACGRCCCGTTTTGCATCAGCCAATGTATTGCCAGCGTCCCGTCAGTAAACGCTGCAACTGACGGAAAGTCCGCCCAATTTACAAACAGGTTGCCCGACGACACCACAGTTTGTGGTTGTGACCAGCCGGTTTTGTCACCGATTGCGGTTTTGACGGCAAAGCCCCCATCTACCGGTTCGCTCCAGCTCATCAAAATACGACCATCTTTCATCGYAAAGAGCGATGGTTCCTGCGCACCCAGTGCAAGCGGCAGATCAATTTCGCGCMAGGAAGTGAACACGTCAGCCTGCGCCGGACCCGGTATTTGGCTGGCCGCCAATACAATCAGCGCTGCAAAGGTGAYTGACCGCTTGGTTCGATAAGGTTTTTGCATGGATTCCCTGTTATTTTGTTCGAAAATATTACAGTAATTTRTTGCTGRGTTGGGGAAATKTTTRYYGCATCAGGYAGAATTGATGTGACTTTCGGAAAATTGGTATTTCGACCGCTAATTCTATGTGTCAATAGGGGGATTGGTGCGCTTTGACCGGTCAACAGGTGAATATTTTTAGACCGCTGTTCACTTGGAAAGGGATTACCATGTCTAAATACCCCGAAATTTTTGTGCTGCGCCATGGCCAGACCGAATGGAATTCTGCGGGGCGGTATCAGGGGCGGATGGATTCGCCACTGACTGAAAAAGGGCGCGGGCAGGCGGGGATGCAGGGKGAAKTGCTGGCTTCGGTTTTGCAGGGACGCGAAAATATCGCCGCYTATTGCAGCCCGCAGGGGCGGGCAYTCGATACGGCCGGCATTGCGCTTGCGCCCGTCGGGTTGAGCGCGAATACGGATGAACGCCTGTGTGAAATYTCATTTGGCCAATGGGAAGGGCTGACCTTTGATGAGGTGGCRAAAGACTGGCCCGAGCATTGCAAATATGCAGATCAGGATATGTTCGCCTGGAATTTCACCTCGGATGGCGGCGAGACSTATGACGATGTTTACGCCCGTGCGATTGATTTCATGGAGCATCTGAACGGCCCGACGATTATTGTCACCCACGGCATAACATCCTATGTTCTGCGCGGTATCTGGCTGGGGCTGGAAATGAATGAATTACCGGCACTTCCCGGCGGGCAGGGATGTGTGTACCATCTGAGCGATGGCGCAATGCAGCGGTATCCGGCACTCTGAACCCGGATTTATCGGGACATATGAACGCAACCTCTGCGCGATTGACGGATTTGTTTTGTTTTTTGAGMAGATTCAGTATTCATATAAATTCATATTTTGGAATGAGTTCGTATTGTGCGGACCTGGGAGAAAAAAGATGGCTGATATTGTAATTCTTGGTGCAGGTGTTGGCGGTGTGCCGATGGCCTATGAAATGAAAACTGAGATGCGTAAAGATGACACGCTCACCGTCATTTCAAATAACGCCTATTTTCAGTTCACCCCATCAAATCCGTGGGCGGCGGTGGGTTGGCGCAACAAAAAAGACATCACCATTGATATGGCGCCGGTGTTCAAAAAGAAGGGCATCAATTTCATCCATGATGGTGCGGCCAAGCTGGACCCGGACGCGAAGAAGGTCACTTTGGAAAGCGGTAAAGWGGTCAGCTATGATTACCTGATTATCGCCACCGGCCCGGAACTGGCCTTTGATGAAATCGAAGGTCTGGGGCCAAACGGCTTTACCCAGTCGGTTTGTTCCATTGATCACGCSGTTGAYGCGAATGAGGAATGGGAAAAGTTCTGCGCTGATCCAGGCCCRATTGTTGTGGGCGCKGTKCAGGGGGCATCCTGCTATGGACCAGCCTATGAATTTGCGATGATCATGGATACCGACCTGCGCAAGCGCGGCATTCGTGACAAGGTTCCGATGACGTTTGTGACAGCCGAACCBTACGTTGGCCATCTGGGTCTTGGMGGKGTTGGCGAYACCAARGGTATGCTGGAAAGTGAAATGCGGGGTCGTCATATTAAGTGGGTGACCAATGCACGTGTGGACAAGGTTGAAGAAGGTAAGATGTTTGTCAGTGAAATCGCCAAGGGTGGTGATGTTGTTGAAGAACATGAACTGGATTTCAAATAYTCGATGATGTTGCCGGCGTTTCGCGGTATCCCGGCGGTGATGGGTATTGACGGGTTGGTTAACCCGCGTGGATTTATCACCGTGGATCAGCATCAGCGYAATRTTAAATACCCTGAAATTTATTCGATTGGCGTGGCAATTGCCATCGCWCCACTGGAAGCAACACCGGTTCCTGTCGGTGTGCCAAAGACCGGTTACATGATCGAAAGCATGGTCACCGCGACGGCGCACAATCTGGGCGAAGTTCTGCGTGGTAAAGAGCCRACCCATGAACCCACCTGGAACGCYTTTTGTCTGGCGGACTTTGGYGAYGGWGGKGTTGCGTTCATGGCGCAGCCMCARAACCCGCCGCGCAAYAAGAACTGGGCRGCTGAAGGTAAATGGGTGCATTGGGCCAAGATTGGCTTTGAAAAATACTTCATGCGAAAAATACGCAAGGGCCAGTCAGAGCCGTTTTATGAGCGTATGATCCTGAAAATGACCAACACCACGCGCCTGAAGGACTAAGCGCTGCAGGGTAACAGTATTAGGGTGCGGCTTGGTAAACGCCGCGCCTTTTTTCGTTGCGGAGTTGGGGTTAACCCCGTGGGTTGGAATAACTTGATATATCTGCACAGAACCGCTTGACGCCCGCATAGTGCGCGCCTAAAACCGCCCTCAGTTCAAAGCATGGCTTTGGATATAGATTGCGCGGTTGTAGCTCAGTTGGTTAGAGTACCGGCCTGTCACGCCGGGGGTCGCGGGTTCGAGTCCCGTCAACCGCGCCATTTTCCCCATATCAGTTGAAGTGATTCAACACCTCTGGGTTCGCCGCCGGTTGCCGGGTAACACGGCGGTTATCCGCATAAACATTCAACTTGACGAATATGTGAGCATTCAGATAGGTGAGCCTATGAAATTTTTAGACAACATACCGCTTTCGATGGCCGTTATCGCCAGTCTGACCCTTGGATTGGCTCCTTTTGTGCCGCAGCCCCATGTAGTTGAAAAGCTGGGTATGTTGTTTGCCGGTGACCTGACGCAAATGATTGATATCGGCGACCTGCTGATGCATGGCGCGCCGTGGCTGGTGCTGTTCGCCAAGCTGCTTATTCCCGGCTCGAATAAGGAATAGATGTGATGTTTGAACTGATTGATCAGTTGACATTACCGATGGCACTGCTGGCAGCGGCGACATTGGGGCTGGCGCCGTTTTTTCCGCAACCGCATATCTGGGAAAAGTTGAAGATGATCAAAGCGGGCACCTTAAAACGTCCGCTGGATATCTTTGATTTTGTACTGCACGCCGCACCGTTTGTTTTGCTGGCGGTCAAGCTGGGCCGAATGGCTGTGGTTGGCTAGTTCAGGAAWTYGCTKAGGRCTTTGGTGGTTTCAACCGGGTTGGTGTCGATAAAGAAATGCCCACCAGGAACCGCCTTGGTTTGTATGTCGTGGCAGCGGTCTTTCCAGGTCGCAGGCACGTCGTAAGCCCGGCCCATTGCCCCATCCGCCCCCCACATAACCAGCGTTGGACAAATGATGCGCCGGTCCAGATCAGCCGCGTCCAGTTTGTAATCATGGGAAATAGCGGCGCGGTAGTCGTTGCACATACCCCGTATTGTGTCGGCGTCGCGCCACGCCGTGCGATAGGCCGACAATTGTGCAGGGTCGAAGTCTGTTAGTTTAGATGCGCCCCAACCCAACAGGCAGCTTTCGAAATAATAATCCGGGTCGGCGCTGATCAAAGTTTCGGGAAAAGGTTCTGGCTGGGCCAGAAAAAACCAGTGGTAATAGGCTTTGGCGACAGGCGTGGTCAGCTTATTCAGTAGCAGATGGGTGGGGACGATATCCATGACGGCCAGGCTGTGAATACGCTCTGGGGTGTCCAATGCCATCCGGTGCGCCACCCGCGCGCCACGGTCATGGCCGACCAGATCGAACTGATCGAACCCCAGATGCTGCATCAGCGCCAGTTGATCACGACCCATTTCGCGAAAACTGTAATCCGCTACATCGTGCGGTTTGGAAGACGCGCCATAGCCCCGCAGGTCGGCACAAACCACGGTGCGCGATATGGCCAGCTCTGGGGCGACATGCGCCCAGAGCGCGCGGTTTTGTGGAAAACCGTGCAAAAGCAAAAGCGGCGGCCCGCTACCACCCGTTGAATAGGCGATCTCTGTCTCACCAAGTTTCAGCGTGTAGTCGGCGAACCCCGGGATCATYTTGCCAGCGCGTCCAGTATGCGCGCCCAACTGCGTGTCCCTTTGTGGAAACTTTCCAGATCGTATTTCTCATTCGGGCTGTGGATCTGGTCGTCATCTTTGCCAAAGCCTATCAGCATCGCGTCCATATCCAGGATTTCTTTGAAATACCCGGCAATCGGGATTGAGCCTCCGCAACCGATATAGGCGGCGGGTCGTGGCCATTCGTCCGTAAGTGCCTGTCTGGCTTTTTCAAACGCAGGCAAAGATGTGGACATTTGCGCCGCGGCAGAGCCGTCTTTTTCGCCGGTGAATTCAACCGAGCAATCGGCTGGCAGGTTGTCTTCGATATATTTCACAAAGGCTGCGTGGATTGCGTCCGGRTCTTGTTTTCCCACCAGYCGAAAGCTGAGCTTGCAATGGGCCTGACTGGGCAGAACCGTCTTGAAGCCGTCGCCAGTATAGCCGCCCCAGATACCGTTTACGTCACAGGTGGGCCGCGACCAGATCATTTCCAGCGGGGTGCGRTCYTGCTCRCCCGCCGGGTCAGACAGGCCGACATCATCCAGATAGGTTGCGTGATCAAAGGCCAGCCCTTGCCACTGGCTGCGGATTTCTTCGCTCAGTTCCAGCACGCCGTCGTAAAAGCCGGGCAGGGTGATGCGGCCGGTTTCGTCATGCAATCCGGCGATGATCTTGGACATTACGCGAATCGGGTTGATCGCRATGCCGCCATACATGCCGGAATGCAGATCGCGCTCAGGTCCGGTGATGGTGAATTCCTCACTGACCAGGCCGCGCAGTTGTGTGGTGATCGCAGGAACCGCGCTTTCGAACAACCCGGTGTCACAGATCAGYGCGATGTCGGATGTCAGCTCGGCTGCGTTTTCCCGCATGAATGGCACCAGGGAGGGTGAGCCGCTTTCTTCTTCACCCTCAAAGAAAAACGTGATCCGGCAGGGCAGYGACCCATGCACGGATTTCCAGGCGCGACACGCCTCAATGAAAGTCATCAACTGGCCCTTGTCGTCGGACGAACCGCGGGCGCGGATGACTTTACCCTTTGGGGTATCTTCGATCACCGGATCAAACGGRTCGCGGTCCCAAAGTTCAAGCGGATCAATGGGTTGCACGTCATAGTGACCGTAGAACAGAATATGYGGCCCGCGGTCACCGACATGCCCAACCACCATCGGGTGGCCCGTTGTCATCCGTTTGCTGGCGTCAACGCCGATGGATTTCAGATCGGCCACCAACCATTCTGCTGCTTGTTCGCACTGTTCGATGTAGGCCGGGTCGGTCGAGATCGAAGGAATACGCAGCAGGTCAGAAAGGCGCTCCAGAGCGGCGGGCAGTTCAGCGTCWATTCGTTCAAGAACGGGGRCTAGCGTCATSGGGTGRWTTCCAATWTGTGGTTATTTYGSGGGCAGGTTAACAGGGCWAAAAACGCTGTCCAGCAYATTGAGAWGCCACTTATTTTTYGCGCTTTGATCTATRTCAGYAAAWTGTAGGGTGGCAAAACGTATCATTTCTTGAATGTGATTGGATTTATGATTGACTTTGRTGTTAGACGTCTTTGAAAATACGACTTTGAAAATACGACGCGGGGGAAGAATTCAGTGACCTATTCCGACCAGCTAGATGTTGCCATTCAACGGCTCCATGATGAAGGGCGTTACCGTACCTTTATTGAGATTGAGCGTGAGAACGGCGCATTCCCCCAAGCGATCTGGCGCAAGCCCGACGGCACCAGTCAGCCGGTGACGGTTTGGTGTGGTAATGATTATCTGGGCATGGGTCAGAATCCGATTGTATTGCAGGCGATGCACGAGGCACTTGATGCCACCGGTGCCGGGTCGGGTGGTACGCGCAATATTTCCGGGACGACTGTTTATCATAARCGCCTTGAACGTGAAATTGCCGATTTGCACCAAAAAGAAGAGGCGCTGGTTTTCACCTCGGCCTATATTGCCAACGACGCGACACTTTCGACGCTGCCGAAATTATTCCCCGGYCTGATCATTTATTCCGACGCGCTGAACCATGCCTCRATGATCGAAGGTATCCGGCGCAATGGTGGGGCCAAGCGGTTGTTCCGTCACAATGACGTGGCGCATTTGCGTGAATTGCTTGAAGCAGATGACCCGGCGACGCCGAAACTGATTGCCTTCGAATCGATTTATTCGATGGATGGTGATTTTGGCCTGATTGAAGAAATTTGCGATCTGGCAGACGAATTTAACGCTCTGACTTATATTGATGAGGTCCACGCCGTTGGGATGTACGGACCGCGCGGTGCCGGTGTAGCGGAACGTGACGGTGTGATGCACCGGTTGGATATTATCAACGGAACTCTGGCCAAGGCTTACGGCGTGATGGGCGGCTATATCGCCGCAAGCGCCAAAATGTGTGACGCGATCCGGTCTTATGCGCCGGGCTTCATTTTCACCACCTCCATTCCGCCWGCGGTTGCAGCCGGGGCAGCGGCGTCAGTGAAGCATTTGAAGACCAATCAGGATCTACGCGATCAGCAGCAGACACAGGCTAAAATTCTTAAGATGCGCCTGAAGGGTCTGGGCCTGCCAATCATTGATCACGGTACCCATATCGTTCCGGTGCATGTGGGTGACCCGGTGCACTGCAAATCGATGTCCGATATGCTGCTGGAACAGCACGGAATTTACGTGCAACCAATCAACTTCCCGACTGTTCCCAAGGGCACCGAGCGTCTGCGCTTTACCCCGTCACCTGTTCATACGGCGGGCGATATTGATAAGCTGGTACAGGCACTTGACGGGCTCTGGTCGCAATGTGCGCTGAATCGTGCCGAGCTTAGCGCCTGACCCCACGGGACACCGTGCAAAGATTGGACTGATGTGGTAACCTTTTGCCAATATGCCGCTGATATATCGAATCGAGGCTATTGGGGACACGAATACATGAGGCAGTGCAGATGATCGGGCGGGGAACATCTCCACCGGTAACGGAAGAGCCAAAGCCGAAGGGCTTTGATGATTTCGACCTGCGCTTGGGCGATGTGATGCGCGGCGAACGTGCAACCTTAGGCAAATCTCTGCTGGATGTTCAGCGCGACCTGAAAATCAAAGCCACCTATATTGCCGCTATTGAAAATGCCGATCCAACYGCGTTTGAAACCCAGGGGTTTATTGCCGGTTATGTGCGTTCCTATGCGCGTTATTTGGGGCTGGACCCGGAATGGGCCTATACGCGGTTCTGCGAAGAAGGCGCGTTTGTAACGGCGCACGGCATGTCACCTGATGCCTCTGCCAGCCGGACCGCCAAGGCGGCCAAGCCCAAACGCGTTTTCAATGACCCACTGGCTGACCCCAAGGCGACCTTCGTTCCCAAGGGCGAAGCATGGCTTTCCAGGATTGAACCGGGCGCAATTGGGGCGTCGCTGGTATTGATCATGTTGATCAGCGTGATCGGATATGGCGGCCTGTCGGTGTTTAGGGCCGTGCAACGGSTGCAATTGGTTCCGGTTGATCAGGCTCCGGGTGTAACATCTACTGTTGGTTCGCTGGGCGCGTCGGCGGGTATCGTGGCAGCATTAAGTGAAAATTCTGGRTTTGAAGCCCCCAGCATTGATGCACTGGACCGGATTTATCGCCCCGAAGCACTAAACGTGCCAATTCTTGTTGCCCGTGATGGCCCGATTGCGACGCTGGACCCGGCTTATGTAGGCACGCTGGCCGGTGCAATAACAGAGCCAGCTCTGGCGCTGGCACCGAAAATAGAAGAAACGCCAWTCGCGCCTTCGCCTGTGCAAGTTGTAGAAGTAGACGTGCCAGAAGTTGTGCTGTTTGCGGTACGACCCAGCTGGGTGCGGGTGCAGGCGAAAGATGGCACGGTTATATTTGAGAAAATCCTGGATGCCGGTGAAAGATATGTTTTGCCCAAAACCGAAGATGCGCCACTGCTGCGGGCCGGAAATGCGGGTTCAGTTTATTTTGCGGTCAACGGGCAAAACTATGGCCCCGCCGGAAGCGGGCCAAGTGTCGTAAAAAATGTCAGCCTGAGCGCCGGACAGCTAACCGAAAACTTCGCTGCTGCTGATCTGTCTAAAGATACCGATCTGGCACGCTTTGTTGCTTTGGCGCAGGTTCAGTCCGAATAATCGCCSTTACGGTTGCCAGCCCCGTTGGCGCATATTATCTGATCCCCACAGTAATTCGATTTCAGGCAGGCCCAAAATATGTCGCATAATCCAATTCGTCCGTGGCGTGATATCACCCGCCGAAAGTCCCGTCAGATCATGGTGGGGTCGGTTCCGGTTGGCGGGGATGCACCAATAACGGTGCAAACGATGACCAACACGGATAGTTCGGATGTTAAGGCAACACTGGCGCAGGTGACCGCCGCTGCCGAGGCAGGGGCAGACATTGTACGGATTTCGGTGCCTGACGTGGCCGCCAGTAAGGCGCTGAAAGAAATTACTGCCGAAAGCCCGGTGCCAATCGTTGCCGACATCCATTTTCACTATAAGCGCGCCATCGAAGCAGCCGAGGCCGGGGCAGCCTGTTTGCGGATCAACCCYGGCAATATTGGTTCAAAAGATCGGGTGGCCGAGGTGATCAGAGCTGCCAAAGATCATGGTTGCTCGATCCGTATCGGGGTGAATGCCGGGTCACTGGAAAAGCATCTGCTGGATAAATATGGTGAACCCTGCCCGGACGCGATGGTGGAAAGCGGGCTTGATCATATCCGCATCCTGCAGGATCACGATTTCCACGAATTCAAGATCAGCGTGAAGGCGTCGGATGTGTTTATGGCGACAGCAGCTTATCAAATGTTGGCCGAMGCCACCGACGCACCGATCCATCTTGGGATAACGGAGGCTGGCGCACTGCTGCCGGGCACGGTGAAATCGGCAATCGGTCTGGGCAACCTGCTTTGGTCAGGTATTGGTGACACGATCCGGGTRTCGCTGTCGGCAGATCCCGTYGAAGARGTMAAAGTGGCCTATGAAATCCTGAAAGCCCTCGGGTTGCGCCACCGCGGYGTCAATATTATTTCCTGCCCATCCTGCGCGCGGCAGGGGTTCGATGTAATAACCGTGGTGGAAACCCTGGAAGCCCGGCTGGCCCAYATCAAAACCCCGATGAGTCTGTCGATTATTGGCTGCGTGGTGAACGGGCCGGGTGAGGCACTGATGACGGATGTCGGTTTYACCGGYGGCGGCGCCGGGTCGGGCATGGTTTATCTGGCTGGTAAACAGAGCCACAAACTGTCCAACGAGGCTATGGTCGATCACATCGTTGAGCAGGTTGAAGAACGCGCGGCGGCGATTGATGCCGCCGGGGTGGAAACTGACGCGCTATTGTGAAGCGAGCCTGAYCTCCGAAATCAATTCACGCATRCCGTCCAGCGGCATGTAACCACGCACCATCTGGTTTCCAATCACAAAACCCGGTGTGCCGTTAATATCTATCCGCTGCGCTAACGCGCGATTTTCAGCAATCACCGCCGTTACGGCATCTGCATTCATGCCTTCCATGATCTTTGGAACATCCAGCCCTAAAGTATTGGCCAGACGTTCAAGCGAGGCGGTTGAAATCTCGCCGCGGAATGCCATCAGGTTATCATGCACCTCGGCATATGTTTCAGCGTCGGCGTTTTGCAGCACAGAAATCGCAAAGCGAGACGCCAGAACGGATTGCTCGCCCAGAATCGGGAATTCTTTGATGATAAAGCGAATATTCCCGTCCGTACGGATCAATTCGGAGACTTCAGGAAAGGCGCGTTTGCAAAATCCGCATTTATAATCGAGGAATTCAACCATCACGATATCGCCGTCCAGATTGCCGCCTACATAGGATCCGGTATCATCGAAAATCGCTGCGGAGTTTACCGCGATCAACTGCTCATCCCCGACGTCGGCCGCCGCCTCCTGGCGCTGTTCCAGAACGCCAATGGCTTCGATCAGCACTTCGGGGTTGCTCAGTAAGTAGGCCCGAACTTCCTCCCGAAATATCTGACGTTCTTCGTCTGACATGGAATTTATTTCAAAAGCCAGCAGAGGCGTGGAAAAGCAGGCCCAAAGGGCAGCGATAATGGCAAAGCGTTTCATCAGTTTCTTTCTGTCAAACATTCGTTCCAAAGCATTTAACATAAATCCGTGCCAATTCCACCGGAATTGATGCGTTTGGGCATATCAACATCCCGTGTCCCCGTTTATAACGGTAAAAAACGAAACGAATTTGGCGTGATGAGCAGACTGGTAATATTATTTGCAATGGCCCTTGGGCTAAGCGGGGCAAGTTTGCGCGCGCAGGATTTGGTGGCGTTGGCCCGGGTGCTGCCGGAGGAATCAACGCTAATCGACCAGGGTGGCACGGTTGAATTGCGGTTGTCATTGACCCAACCGGTGCCTTACCGGGTTTTCAGTCTGGATAACCCGCGCCGTCTGGTGATTGATTTCAATGAAGTGGACTGGATCGGGTTTGATGCAGAAGCGTTTGACAAATCTGCCCAGGTAGACGGCTTGCGGTTCGGCGTATTTCGCCCTGGCTGGTCGCGCATGGTGCTTGATCTGGCGGTCCCACTTTCGGTTCGCAGCGCTGAACTGACCACATCCGCAGCAGGTCCGGCGCAGGTAATATTGCGACTGGAACCCACCAGTGACGAATTATTCGCAGCGAATGCGGGCGCGCCCGAAGGGGCATTTGTCGCGCCAAGGGCGGAAGCAGTTGAAGCCCTGGCCCCCCTGCGCCGCCAGATTGGCGATCGGCCGGTGGTAGTGGTTCTTGATCCTGGCCATGGTGGCATTGATCCCGGYGCCGAAAGGGGTGACGCGGTTGAAGCCGAMCTGATGCTGATTTTCGCACTGGAACTAAAAGAAACCCTGCTGCGCACCGGTAATTTCAAAGTGGTCCTGACCCGCGAGTCGGATATATTTGTTCCGCTTGAAACCCGCGTTTCACTGGCCCGTCAGGCGCAGGCAGATGTGTTCCTGTCCCTGCACGCTGATGCAATAGTAGAGGGCCGCGCGTCGGGGGCGACGATCTATACCCTTTCGGAAGAAGCCTCGGACATCGCTTCACAAAAACTGGCAGAGCGCCACGATCGCTCAGACCTGCTGGCGGGTGTGGATCTGAGCAATCAGGATGACGTGATCGCTGCCGTGCTGATGGATATGGCCCGTACTGAAACAGCGCCAAGGTCTGATAAACTAGCCGACGCGCTGGTCGTAGGGTTATCCAACACAGTTAGCGTGCATAAACGTCCGCGCTTGTCGGCAGGTTTTTCTGTGCTGAAAGCCCCTGATATCCCTTCAGTTCTGCTGGAGCTTGGGTTTTTGTCTTCCAAACGTGACCGCCAGCGATTGGAAGACGCGCAATGGCGGGTTGATGCGGCTGCCGGCATCCGCGACGCGCTGCTATATTGGGCGGCTGAGGACGCCGCAGATGCGCTTTTGCTGCGAAAATAGCCGTGGCCATTCGCTGATCAGCAGCAATTGAATGGTTTTAGGCGAATATTAGCGTGATTTTCCGGGACTTCATTTTGACGCCACCAGACCTTAGGTATAAACAGCGTCAGGTAGTTGCAGGGGCCACTTTGTGTTAAGGTTTTTCGTTTCATTTCTGGGCGGCATATTCAGTTGGCTGACCATTGGTGCGTTGTTYGGCGCGCTGACCATTGGTGCGATCTTCTGGATGTATAGCCGTGAYCTGCCGAACCACGAACAACTKGCMCAGTAYACCCCCGCAACCATCAGCCGGATTTATTCCGGTGAAGGGCGGATCATTGATGAATTTGCCAAAGAAAGGCGGCTTTACGCCCCGGCCAACGAAATCCCGGATCTGGTGAAATTTGCTTTCATCTCTGCCGAAGATAAGAATTTTTACAGTCATAAAGGTTATGACCCGCGTGGTATGATTGCCGCCGCGATAACAGCGGCCCGAGGTGGACGTCTTCGCGGGGCTTCAACGATCACCCAACAGGTGATGAAGAACTTTCTGCTTTCCTCTGACCGCTCGGCTGAACGTAAGATCAAGGAACTGATCCTTGCCAGCCGTCTGGAAGAAACGCTGAGTAAAGAAGAAATACTTGAGCTGTATCTGAACGAAATTTTCCTTGGCCAGAACAGTTTTGGKGTCACCGCCGCGGCACAGACCTATTTTAACAAAACCCTGAGCCAGCTAAACCCCGAAGAAGCCGCCTATCTTGCGTCCCTGCCAAAATCTCCGTCAAAACGYCATCCGGTGCGCAATCTGGAAATTGCGCTGTTCTGGCGCAATAACACCCTGCGCGAGATGTTTGAAAACGACTATATAGATGAGGCCGCCTATACGATTGCCAAAGATGCGCCGCTTCTGACCGTACAGAATGGCGATTTTGAACCATTTCGCGCACAGCTGCCACCGCGAGATTATTTTACCGATGAAATTCGCCGCCAGCTAAGCCGTAACTTTGGYGARGAAGAATTCTTTGGCGGCGGCCTGTCGATCCGCGCCACCATGGACCCGGAATTGCAGGAGGTTGCGGCAAAATCTTTGCGTGATCAGCTGGAAAGTTTTGACCGTGGCAAAGGTGTCTGGGTTGGCACCGGTCAGGTGCTGGCACCTGAAGCACTGGTTGACGAACAAACCTGGCGCGAGGCTTTGGCAGATATCAATGTGTCGCGTGATGTAGCAGGCTGGTATGTGGCGGTCGTGCTGGAAGTGGGCGCAAAAGATGCTCGTATCGGTATTGAAGGCGTCGACGACGACGCGGACGGTTACTGGATACCGGCCAATGATGTGACATGGGCGCGCAAACAGTTGGAAGACGGGGAATTGGGCCCCAAAGCGCGTGTTGCCGGTGATCTGGTTAGCGTTGGTGACGTTGTGCATGTGCGCGCGATGACCAAGGACAGTGACGGATCATTCATTCGCTGGACTTTACGGCAGGTGCCTGAATTGCAGGGCGGTTTCATGGCGATGGACGTRAATACGGGCCGGGTTCTGGCGATGCAGGGTGGGTTTTCCTACCAGCATTCAGTGTTTAACCGCGCGACGCAGGCCACCCGTCAGCCGGGTTCCAGTTTTAAACCGTTTGTCTATGCCTCAGCACTGGACAGTGGCTTTACCCCGGCGACGATCATCGTTGATGCRCCCATTGAAATCGAMACACCACAAGGAGTCTGGCGTCCGAAAAATGCCTCACGCGAGTTTTATGGTCCGACACCTCTGCGGACAGGTATTGAGCGTTCGCGTAAYCTGATGACCGTCCGTCTGGCGCARGAAGTCGGTATGGACGTGGTCGCAGAGTACGCCGAACGCTTTGGCGTCTATGACAATATGGGCCGGTTTTTGGCCAATGCGCTTGGYTCGGAAGAAACYACCCTGTTCAAGATGGTGGCGGCCTATGCGATGTTCGCCAACGGAGGTGAGCGGGTGGAACCAACCCTGGTTGACCGGGTGCAGGAYCGCTGGGGCACTACAGTTTACCGCCATGATCAGCGGGTCTGCGAAGATTGCGATGTTGCAGAACTGACCGAAGGCCAGATGCCCCTTATCACCAACACCCGCGAGCGGGTGATGAACGCTGTTACGGCTTATCAACTGACCTCGATGATGCAGGGCGTGGTGCAACGCGGCACAGCGGCCGGGCGGGTGCAACTGCCGGTACCCGTCGCAGGAAAAACCGGCACCACCAATGATTCGCGTGATGTGTGGTTTATCGGTTTTACGTCAAATATCGTGGCCGGGTGTTACATGGGTTTCGATCAGCCTAAATCCCTTGGTCGCGGCGCGTATGGGGCGAGCATGTGTGGACCGGTGTTCAACAGCTTCATGCAAAAGGCGACCGAAAAATACGGCGGCGGCAAATTCAAAGTCCCCCCAGGTGGGCGTTTTATCAAGATTGACCGCTTTTCCGGCGCCCGCCTGCCGGATGACGCAACCGGTGATTATGTTGTTTCCGAGTATTTCCGTGACGGCGAAGAACCGGTGTTCGGCCTGATGTTTGATGGTGGCTTTGCGATGTCGCAAAATTTGCCCCTGTTCATTCCCGAAGGCGGTGCGGTTACAGGTTCAACGGTGAAAACCGCGACAGGTGAAGTGGTGATCGAGCCAGACAGGGCRGATTTTGGTACCGTGTCTTCGGGTGGACTGTATTAACCCAATACCCTTATTCTATTCTCAAATACTTTCGCCGAAGTTATTTCAGCCTATCTGGGTCAGCGCACGCACTTGCTGCTTTCACGYGGCGTTGCTATCACCCTGACATAACTAGATATTGAGGCCYACCCGTGCGTGCAGAAACAGCAAATACCGTTGTGCAAGTTGAAAACTCGCTAAAGCTGTTAAAGCAGCGGCTTGATTGGGACACTGCCCAGCACCGACTGGAAGAATTTAATGCGATTATTGAAGACCCTGACCTGTGGAACGATCAGGCCCGTGCCCAGAAACTGATGCGCGATCGCCAGATGCTGGTGGACGGGATCGARACCTGCACCAGTATTGCTCAGGAGCTAAGCGATAATGTTGAGCTGATCGAACTGGGCGAAATGGAAGACGATGCAGGCGTTGTAACAGACGCCGAAGAGGCGYTGTTCAAGCTGGCGAAACTGGCGGCCAAGAAAGAGCTGGAGGCCCTGCTTAATGGTGAAGCTGACGGCAATGATACATTCCTTGAGATTAATTCCGGGGCCGGGGGCACGGAAAGCTGCGACTGGGCGAATATGCTGGCGCGGATGTATGTGCGTTGGGCAGAACAACACGGCTATAAAGTTGAGCTGATGTCTGAAACCGCCGGTGAAGAAGCTGGCATTAAATCTGCCGCCTACCGGATATCCGGGCTAAACGCCTATGGGTGGCTGAAATCGGAAAGTGGTGTGCATCGGCTGGTGCGSATTTCKCCKTTTGATTCMGCKGCCAAACGSCACACYTCKTTYTCRTCSRTMTGGGTTTAYCCGGTGGTGGATGAMAATATTGATATAGAAGTGAATACAGCTGACATTCGCGTTGACACCTACCGCTCAAGCGGGGCGGGTGGTCAGCACGTCAACACCACTGACTCAGCAGTGCGGATAACCCACCTGCCGACAGGTATTGTGGTAACCAGTTCGGAAAAATCCCAGCACCAGAACCGTGCAAATGCGATGGCTGCGTTGAAATCGCGCCTGTACCAGATCGAGTTGGACAAGCGCAACGAGGCGATCAACGCGGCGCATGAGAACAAGGGCGGCATCGGGGTTGCCAAACTGTTTACCGTTGAGATTTGTGATCAATGG